>CATLCV010000190.1 GCA_949893755.1 uncultured Lachnospiraceae bacterium
CAACGTCCGCTGTCATGGCGAAAATTCCCGCTGTATTCGGGATGTGCCCGATCCCTCTTATGATCAGTCCAAGGAAAACAACCGCAATGTTTGTCGGTGCGATCAGAACAATGGCATATCCCAGCAGTTCCAGAATATATCCGACTACCATACATTTCCATTTCCCGAACCTGTCTGCCAGATACGGAAAAATAAACAGTCCGATGACAACAGGAATGTAATTGAACAGTGTCAATGTCCCGAACAAATCCGTATTTCCAAGGTAATCCTTCGCAAAGTAGATACCAACCGCGCTGGTCAGTCCCATTGCTACAAAGTTTACAACATACATCACTGTAAGGAGAAGAAAATATCTGTTCTTAAACAATGTGCCGACAGATACCCGGATGCTTACAGAGTTGTCCTTCGTCTCTTTTGTATCTGTGACCCGTTCTTTCGTCCCAAAGAATGTAAGCAGCAGACAGACCATGCCGGCGGTTCCGAAGATTACCGCCATCCCTGTCCAGCCGCAGGCATTGACAACCGGCATGGTTATATAGGAGAGCAGGATCATTGTCACGTATACAAAAATGTAGCGGAGAGATGACATGCTTGTGCGGTCATCCTGTCTGTCGCTGATCAGCGAGAGCATCGTGGAGTATGCAAGATTACACGCCGTATAGATCAATGCCGCAAGTGCAATATATGTGACCAGGGCATAGATGATCTTCCCTGTATCGGACATACCGGACGGTACGCTGAATACAAGGATCATTCCTACTGCCATGAGCGGCGCGGTAAAGAGCACCCAGGGTCGTGCCTTCCCCCACCTGGTATGGGTACGGTCGATTACAAGCCCCATCCCCACATCTGAGATTCCGTCCAGGACGCGTGAGACCAGCATAATTGTACCGACCACGGCGGAAGCGATCCCCACGCTGTCCGTATAGTACATGATCAGGAATGAACCCACGACCGTCCAGATAAAATTGCATCCAACATCTCCCAAAGCATACGCTATTTTTTCCCCAAGCTTTATTTTATTCTTCATTTTTTTATCCCTTTACCCTTTTACTTTACTCTGCATTCTGCTGCAGGCGGCCGGACGCGGATTCTTTGCGCCGGTTCATTTTATCTACCATGTCCAGGATCATTTTTTCGCTTACCTGCCACGGGCCAAAATTATCGAAAAGCTGCGCCATTCCCCAAAAACTGTTGCCAAGGCGTTTCTCCGTATCCTCTGTCAAATCTTCCTTTTTCGCGAGTCCCCATTCCTCCAGGCATTCAAACAAGACTTTTTTCGCATGTTCATTTTTTAAGACATCGATATAATGGCTGTCCGGCTCGATTGGCAATTCATATGTTTTGTCTGTGCAGACCTGTACGGATCCGGTGAGCCGTATATCCGCGGAAGATGCGCCGATCTGAATTTCAAATGCCCCGGAGTCCACAACCCAGTCTGAAAACATCGGATCATAATATGCAAAATCACGCTTTGTAAGCCGCAATGTGACGGTCTTCGATTCTCCCGGTTTCAAAAACAGCTTCTTAAACGCTTTTAATTCTTTGACCGGCCGGTGCAACCTTGCATGGCGGTCGGAAACATAGAGCTGCGCAATCTCACTGCCCGCGGCTTTCCCCGTATTTTTAACCGTAAAGGATATCTCTACGTCCTCCGGCATCGTATAGCTGTCCTTTGAGAAATGAAGATCTGCATACTCAAAGCTTGTATAAGACAGTCCGTGTCCAAACGGGAACAGCGGCTGTAAATTCTTTTTCTCATAATACCGATATCCCACATAAATGCCTTCCGCATACTGGTGGCGGTAGTTTTCTCCCGGAAAATGCAGAAAATCAGGGCAGTCTTCTCTGCGCACCGGCATGGTTGCCGCAAGCTTCCCTCCCGGATTCTCTTTCCCGAAAAGGAGCCTGGCAGCCGCATATCCAAAGCCTTCGCCGCAGTACCAGCAGTCGAGCACCGCGCGGACCTTGGGAAGCCATGGCATTACCACGGATTCACTGTTTGAAAGAACAACGACGATATTCGGATTTACTTCGGCGACTTTCCGGATCAGAGCCTCGTGTGCAGGCTCAATGTTCAGGTCTGTGCGGTTGTATTCATCGGATTCCGCCGGAAGCGGTGCGCCTGCAAAGATCACAACATAATCAACCTTTTCGGCGGTTTCCTGTGCTTCTCGGATCAACGCCTCATCCGCGTCTTTACCATTTCGGTATCCATCCGCATACAACAGTGTTCCCCGGTGGTGCTTCTTTATTTCTTCAAACGGGATATCGACCTTCTGTGCTCGCACGATCGCGCATCCCGTACCACAGTATACCGGCTCTTTCGCCCAGCGCCCGATCACTGCCAGGCTTGCGTCTTCGGAGAGCGGCAGGATCTGATGTTCATTTTTCAGGAGCACGGCGCTTTCTGCGGCAGCTTTGCGTGCCAGGATATGATGCGCTTCCATATCGGCCGTTTCCGCATTCTCACTGCGGCAGTTATATTGGAACACGGTTCTCAGAACTCTCTTGCAGTGTGTGTCGATCACTTCTTCGGGAATGACTCCGTTCTCAACAGCCTGAATGAGTTTTTCCATTCCCGTTTTACTGATCGGCATCTGGAAATCCAGCCCTGAGCCGAATGCGGCGGCATGATCTTTTACAGCGCCGGCGTCCGAAATGACCAGCCCGTCAAATCCCCATTTCTCCCGCAGAATATCTGTTAAAAGCCATTTGTTTTCACAGGAATGCACCCCGTTGATCTTGTTGTAGGATGCCATGACAGCCGCAGGCTTTCCGTTTTTTACCGCCCTTTCAAACCCGGCAAGGTATATTTCATGCAGTGCGCGTTCGTCTACCAGATTGTCATATTTTGTCCTCAGATTGTTTGCGTTATTGCATGCAAAATGTTTCAGGCACGCGGCAACTCCGTTTTTCTGGACGCCTTTCACATAAGCGGAAGCCATGTCCCCAGCCAGGACAGGATCCTCCGAATAATACTCAAATCCTCTTCCGTCCATAGGGCTCCTTCTCGTATTCAAACCAGGGCCCAGCAGCATCCCTGCCCCCAGGCTTTTGCATTCTGTTGCCACTGCGGCGCCGACTTCCCCGGCAAGGGCAGGATCCCAGGAACACGCCAGGCTCGCCCCTGCCGGAAAACAGGTTGCAGGAGCCGTTTGTTCAAGGGCTTCCGGTGAGTCAAAGTTGTAATTGATCCCATCCATAAAATTCAGTGTTTTCGGATCCGGTACCGGTCCTTTCGTCATCCGCACGCCGTTCGTTCCGTCAGTCATTATAAGCTTCGGAATCCCGTACTTTGGCAGCGGAGCGGTCCCCATTGTGTTGCTTTCATCCATACAAAGCCTGATTTTCTCTTCCAGTGACAGTTTTGATATTATTTCTTCAAGATTCATTTTTTTCCTCCTGTTTTTTTAATTTTGACAGCTTCTGTATCCCGGGAAATCATAATTGACTTATCTATTATTATAAGGATTTTCCAGCGTATATCTTTTCAATAATTTACTTTAGGACTTACATTTCTTGACTTTTTATTTTCTTCTCTTTATAATGATACCAGGACGCCCCACATCTGTTGAAATTTGAAAAAAGGAGGATCTCTGTACTGAGATTTGAAAATGGATAAAGAAAACCACTCATACTATCATGAAATTGTATTTCCGAATACAAGGTTTCCGATCATGGTTTATTTTCACGATATCAAGTACGGATATGTAGCGTATCACTGGCACCGCAGCTTTGAACTCGCCGATTACATCAGCAGTCCCTGCCGTTTTTGGAAAAACGGGACGTGCATGGATGTTCCGGAGGATACCCTGCTGTTTGTCAACAGCGGAGATATTCATGCGTATCTCCCGCATAACTTAAGGAATCCCAGAGGGATATCGCTCATATTTCCTTATGATTTTATGATGGACTATGGAATCAATCTGGATCATGTGTATTTTACACATATAGATAACCCGGAAATAAATGATCAGCTCCTTTCCTCTCTTCATGCAATCCTGGAGTTCCGGCTCCAGCAGGAGGAGGATCCATATTATTACCTTTTATGCAGCGCTGAAATATTTAAAATCCTGCATTTGCTGGTCACATACTACCAGATTCCAAGGCCGGACTTTTCCGGTTCTTTAAAATACCTGGAACGCTGTCAGAAGATCATTTCCTTTATTGACGCGCATTATCAGGAACACCTGTCCCTGGAGTCCGTCGCGGAGTATATGGGGCTGGACCCCAGTTACCTGTGCCGTTTTTTCAAAAAGAATCTGGGAAATACATTTAAACAGCATTTGACCGGCGTACGCCTTCAGCATGCAACACAGGAAATGGAAAATGCGGAACGCTCTTTACTGGACATTTCGATGGACTGCGGTTTTCCGGATTATCGCTCCTTTGTAAATTCTTTCCGGAATATGTATGGAATTAACCCGCAGGAATACCGGAATAATTTCATTTTCTACCGGGAAAAATACCGGACAGTCTTTATGAAAAACAAAGGGGAATAAACAACTATATGAAAGGTAAAGTAAATTATGAATGAACCGCGGAGGAAGAATTAAAGGGTGAAAACCGTGCTGAATACGAGGCGAATGTTATAAAAAAATTATCGCACGAATTGACAAAATTGTATGGAAAAGGTTTTACAAAAAAATTTACACAATTTTTATTCCTTTTATAAATGTTTTCCTGAAATTTTCCACACACTGTGTGGAAAATCTCCTGCACAGCTGGAATCATTTTTCCTTGAGATCTTGGGATATAGGCATTGTAAGACCTACATTAAAATGTTATGATTATCTACAAAAGAGAGGAGTTGATTAAATGCCGGCAACTAAATTGAATACAGAACTGAGAGACGCAAATGCAATATCTGAAAAGTGTACTTTTAAGATGTTTCCGCAGACGAAGGATCTGCTCGAGAACTCATCCGTCTTCATCGACACCACCGGCTGGCTTGATGGCCTGACCCACATCGGAGCTGTGTTTTACGGAGAAAAAGGCTGTGGTAAATCAACCATCCTGTCCATGCTGCAATACTATTTCGATGAAAATCTCCATTCCAAAGAACTGTTCGACTCTCTTATCTGCGAGAAAAGCAAGAGCTTCTACGGGCGAATGAACCGTTTCCCTGTAATTACAATTTCCTTTTCAGATTTTGACGCTCCCGATTACGAGAGCGCGCTTCTGCAATTTGGGCGGGTCATGGCGGAAGCATATCTTCCGCATACGGACAAATTGCTGGACGAAAGCTATGATATGGAAGGGACGCTTCGCATTTTGGAAGGAACGGCTATCAAGAAAGACCTGTTAAACAGTTTGTATGCCATTCTATATTCTCTGCGCAGATACGAAAATGGAACGGAGATCAGGCCGGTTGTCCTGATGGATGACTATACGAATCTTTTAACAGTCTCCCGAAGAAACGGATATAGGGATAATATGCTCTCTTTCTGTAAGGACTGGATGCCGCATCAGTTAAACCACTATACGGAGTATTTTGCGATCACTGGGGAGATCGATCTGGAAAAAAGCGTGGCAAACAAATGGGAAGACGAGGAATTTTATAACTGCCAGGAAGATGTGTTTGCAGAATCCGCATTCGACCATTTTAACAGGCGTTATATGATGCTGACCCCAGGCCAAATACAAACATACTGCAGCGATCATGGAATCCATGGATTTGAAGCGTATCTGGATTCTCCGGAAAGCCGGCGGAAAATCGCAGAAGAATATCAATATGTATTGGAAAGGTTTGTTTATTGGAACAGCTCTGACAGGCCGAAGCAGCCGGGTGTCCTCTATCCTATTGGAACAATCCGGAAACTAAGAAATGCAGTTGCGGCGATTCCTCCCTCCAAGAGGCAGAATGCGGACTCCTGTGCATGTGGCGTTCAAGACAGCGATAACGTTTCGTGCCCTATGGATAACGGCATGCACGATCGGACGAAGTCCGCCCGCTCCACAGGGGAATGTATGAAGGGATGCCCTTTGGGAATGAAGAAATGGGTACCTTCAGAAGCATTGGCATTAAAAATAGAACAGAAAAGAGAATGGCTTCTGCGCAAAAAACATCAAGATCAAATAAAGCGTGAAGAAGAAATCCGTCAGCATATAGAGGATTACGCCGCTCCTCTGCCGCCGGATATCATATTGCCGACGCCGTTTGCGGGAATACGTATTTTGCCGCAGCTTCCGCACAATGCGCAGTACGACAATTTAACAGAAGTAATCAAGGCTCTCTATGATGTCTATACACGGAATCCAGAACAGAAACTTTACAATACGATGCAGGCGGTCAGGGAAGACCATGACATATTGCTGAACAGCCAGGAACGTTCAGAATGGGATGCATTGAAAGAAGCCGCAAAAGACCGATGGAGGTCTGTTGACATAGAAAGCTACACGGATTCCTACTGGTATTATGTGAAAGCAATGAAAGATTCCTGGCGTTATGACATTGGTCCCATGTATATCAAAGTGACTGTTTCTGTTGACGGATGCCGTCCGGCCGCAGTCTTTCTATCTGCGGTACGTGAATTATTGGAACATGCGGAACATGAATTTCAGGCAAAGCTTACGAAATATGAGCGCAGGGAAAGTATGGTATTCTGGCTGACGCGCGGTGATTTTTTCCTGCTTGAAACGTATATGAAGCAAGAAGAAGAATACCTGATACGGGCGCTTCCTTTTATGGCTTACCGCGGCAAGCTCGGAATCAGCCGGGATCTGTATGGTGTGGGCAGTCATCATTCCGTCCAAAGTGAGCTGCTTCAACATTATTTTGACCGGACTAAGAAGAGAGATGACATTCGTATTGAAGCTCTGTATCAATACCTGTTGGATTCGTGGAATGATGTTCTGCCAGGAACAGAAGGCAGCAATCCGTTCGAAAGAAGTCCATATGTTACATGGGACGCGCAGATGCTTGTTATCCTTCTGGAGTCTTTGTTTGTGATTTTAGGGATACACGAAATCTCGGATGAACACATTTTTCTAAATAATGACAGGCAGTTATGGCATGCGCTGGGAAATGGCCGTTGCTGGAAAATGGTTGGAGATATCTTTGCATATAATAAAAAGCATGCAAGGGAATTTTAGAGGTTGGATATTTAAGAAATAAAAAGAACGGGGCAGGTGTTGAGTGGACCTGTCCCGTTTTGTAATATCGCTGTCTGCGTAAAAGCTGATGGCTCAGGATACGTGTTTGAAGATCAGATTCTTATATCGGTACAGAGCCGCGTACAGGATCATTCCGAGTACCCCGCAGGAAATGACTTCCCCGATTCCCACTGTCAGCATCAGGAATGGGATCGGCAGAGGCACCTGATACCCGAATCTCAGGACAAAAGGTACGATCAGTGCGTTGGCCAGGATCGGCGGAAGCGGCGCCAGGAATCGGCTCTGACTGCGCAGCAGGTAAGTAAATACGGCGCCGGTCAGGGTAGCAAGGCTTCCGAAAATGATGTCCGGCACGATGCATCCGCCCAGGATGTTGCTGAGCAGGCATCCCACAAACAGGCCCGGAACAGCCGCCGGGGTGAATACCGGAAGGATGGTCAGTGCCTCCGAGAGACGTACCTGTACTTCTCCATAGGCAAACGGCGCAAACAGAAGGGTCAGCACCACATAGATGGCAGCGATCATGGCCGCCTGTGCAACAAACTGCACATTGAGGGTTTTTGTTTCTTTCATTGTTTTGTTCTCCTTTAGTTTTGTTTTACGAGTGGAAGGTCTCGAACACTCGTGCTTATACGGCCGGCCGGGATATCCTGCGGGATGGCCCGGCTGCCTTCCTGTATCGCCGCAAAGACAGCGCTTATCAGGATTTGCAACTATGTGAGTGTAACACAGTAAAGAAGAAAAAGCAACTACTACGCCAATTTATTTTGGAAGATTGAAAATAGGCGCCCCACCCTTCCATTTTTCTGAAAAAATCCTCTGCACATGGCTGGAAAAAGATTGATAAAAGTGTCCGGATTGGGTATAATAATTTAAAAACTAACCGAAATGGATACATGGGTGAGAAAAATGAAATATATGATAAAAGAACTCAGAGCTGCGGCAGGAATGACACAAAAGGAATTTGCGGATCTATACGGGATCCCGCTAAGTACGCTGCGCAAATGGGAACAGGGAGAGGCATCCCCGGCGCCGTATGTGCTGCAGCTGTTAGCCAGAACGCTTCCAAGTACGGATAAAACATTACAGAAGCTGCAAGGAACAGATGGAGCTGTATATTATTACGATAAATATAAAAAGACGGTAGAAGATACGAAAGGCAACTGCATTCAGGTGCAGGAAGAGTTAGATGGGGTGAAAACTCAGAACCTCGGCATTTATCTCCGGGATCTGTTTGAGGCATTTTATGAGATTCAGGAAAAATTTAACCGAGACTGCCGGTATGATAAGGAAGAAGATATTATCTGGAAGAGCTGGGAGGAGTAGACTTTATGGCTAAGGACGCAAAACAATATTTTTTGATGCATAAAGACATACGCGTATGCCTGATGGAAATTACAGATGAAGGCGGCATTGGCAGCGTAAGGCTCAATGAAGCTGCGGCTCCTCATTTTCCACTGGGCGGTCAGATGAATAACATGAAGTTCCACGAATGGTGGAGAGACCGTGCGATCCCCAAAACACGCCATGGTGCGAAGACCGCTTTGCAGAGACTGGGGTATGCATCTACGAACAGCGCTTTGGTCAATAACCTTGCATTAAGCCTTTCGGACTGCTATTGGATTCTGCCTCGCGGGGAGGAACTTACATGGAAAGATACGAATCTTTTTACAAATGATTTTGTAGATATGTTTGGTGAAATTACGATCAATCAGGATCACGAGATAGACCTTAGAAAAGAAACAAAATTTAACTGTGCAACTTCGCAGGGGGAACTTCAGAAAAAATGGTGTATTGATGAAAAAGGCAGACGGTATATGGTTAAAGGTAATTACGGCGAGTCCTATCAGCAAAGCCTGAATGAACTGTTTGCCTCTGAATTGCATTGGCGGCAGGGATTTGAGAGGTATACAAAATATTCGCCGGCAAAATTGCAGGTTGACGGAAATATGGAAGGGTTTGGCTGTCTATGCTACGATTTTTGCAGCGAGGAGATAGAAAGTATTTCTGCATGGGAGTTATTACAGACTGTGAAGTTCCGGCAAAATGAATCGCTGTATTATCCCTTAAAGATAGTGTGCTTAGAGCTTGGGATGAAAGAACAGGATTTTACGGATTTCATGGACTATCAGATTATGACGGATTATCTGATCACGAACACGGATCGGCATATGAATAACATAGCAGTCATGAGAAATCCGGATACTCTGGAACTGATGGGCTTTGCGCCGATCTTTGATTCGGGCAACTCTATGTATTACAACGTGCCTTATGAAAATTTGTCAAAAATAAAGTTTGATGAGATCAAGACACACTCATTTATTGAAAAAGAAAACAGGCTGCTGCAATATGTCAGGAACAGGTCTTTGACAGACATAGATAAGGCTGAAATGGATTTTTCAATCTACGAAAAAGATATTTTGGAACGCCAGATCCGAATCCCGAAATTATATGAATTGTATCAAAGAAAAAGGGAATCACTACGGGCATTTCAAAAAGGGAAGGATATATGGAAAAGCAGGATTCGATAGTCTGGCATGGCGAAAAAAGAAGCTGCCCTCTGGCAGCTCCCTTTTTTCACGCGCTCAATTTTACGAAAATATCTTTTTCAATCTCTCCAAAATCCTGAAATTCCTGACGGAGTACTGCTCAGCCGCTGACTGGTCGCAGTACATGTAGCGCTCTTCACGCATCCATTCCGGAATCTCACTACGTGTTGTTGTTTCCATTGCCGCACTAAATGTGATCATAAAAAACGCCTCCTTTTGATAGAATTTTTATTTCTTTTCCGTTCATCCTGTTATCTGTATCATAGCATAATCACAGAATTTTCCAATGGATTTTAAATCTAAAAAAAGAATAAAAATATGTGCTCCCAGCACAAAAAAATGTTATAATAAGGTAAAATGAAAATATTGATCTATGGCAGTTCCGCAATATGGCTGCCGGACGGAAGCAGGATTACGATCCCAGGAAAGGAGCGGACAAAATGGGTTTTACAATACAGGATATGATGCTCATCTCCCAGGAACAATACAGGATGCGTTTTATTGCTGGTGAACAGGGCTGGTCCAATTCCATCAGCTGGGTGCATATGGTGGAAGACACCGTGATCATTCAGTATTTTTGGGGAAAAGAGCTGGCGGTCACAACCGGCCTTGGATTTGATACCACGGAGAAGCTGCAGAAGCTGATCGAGGAGCTGATCCGAAAGCATGCGGCCGGGCTGATCATCAATACGGGGAACTACATTTTTGAAATCCCGCAGCACCTGATCGATTACTGCAATGAAAATGACTTTCCGCTCCTGACCATTCCCTGGGAGATCCACCTGACGGATGTGATCAAGGATTTCAGCATCCGGATCTTCATGCAGGGAACCGCGGATAAGGAGATCTCCGGGGCTTTGATCCAGGCCATTGAGCAGCCGGCCAACCAGGAGGAATACAGACAAAAGCTGCTGCCCTATTTTGACGAGGACGGGACGTTTCAGGTGGTGCTGATCACCACGGATCATTTGGATGAAATGGACACCGTGGAGCGGCAGAAGCTATCCTACCGGGTGCAGGTTTATCTGGAGCAGATCACCCACAACGGGAATTTTATGTACTACGATTCCAACTTTATGCTGGTGGTCAACGACATTACAAGAGAAGTGCTGGATGAAATCGTCACGGGCATGGTGCGCCGGGCAAAGCGCAGGATGCCGGAGATCCCGCTTTACGTCGGGGTCGGAAGCTGCATGAACGACATTTCCAACCTGCATACAGGGTATGCCCGGGCAAAGGCTGCGGTGCAGATGGCAAAAAAACGGAAGCAGGATCTGTTCTATTTTGACAAGATGGGGCTGTACCGCCTGCTCTATATGGTGGACGACAGCCGTCTTCTGAAAGAGATGGCGGAGGAGCCGCTGAAGCCGCTGCTGGAATATGACAGGGAGCATCATGCAAATTATGTGGATACGCTGGAATTGTACTTGAAGCACAACGGCAGCATCCAGACCGTGTCCGAGGAAATGTTTACCCACAGGAATACGGTGATCTACCGGATGAATAAGATCAGGGAGCTGCTGGGAACGAACCTGGAGGAGACAGAAGAGCGGATCCCATATCAGATCGCGTATTATATCAGGGCAATGTGAAACTTAAACCTATAAAGGGTGTAGATAAAAAACTTTGGTATATATGTTTACTTTTCCTGCTGATTGTGATACTATATTACATATCGACAGGAGGAATTCATATGGATGATATCAAATCGCCATCCGCCGTCACTATCGGAGAA
>CATLCV010000191.1 GCA_949893755.1 uncultured Lachnospiraceae bacterium
ATTTCCCCGTATGATTACCACCTCAACGGACTGATTTTTCAAAACAGGATTCAAATATTTGGTTTCATAGATGCTCCGGAAATGCCCGGTGAGCAGAATCGGGTGGAAGAGATGCGCGTGTTCCACTGCGGTTGCGGATTTGTCGGCTTTTCTCTTCGTGTTCATCACGTTGGTATTGATGAAATATCCTTCCCCCTGGCGGATCGTATAGGTCCGGTTGATCGTCTCAATGACAATCGAGCCTTTATACGCGTAATCAAACTCCAATTCTTCATGCCAGTGCCATGGAACCGTATAATTGCTGAGGTCTCTTTCATGCATGGTATAAGGAAATTCGTAAGTGATCCCGTCAATCAGCTCTACCGCATTTTCATCCTGTATAAACGAGAGATCCATAGACAGCCTCCTTTTCTGAAAATGATAAAAATAATCCCAATATTGTCTTTATTATTATAGTATATGGTAAGAAAGTGATATTTTCAAGCGGATTGCTTTGATATAATCATCTTATCAAAAAACAGGAGGTAAATATTATGGCTCATAATTTTCACTATTATTCACCGACAGAGGTTATCTTTGGAAGGGGCGCGCATCAAGAAACAGGAAAGTATATTAAAAAGTATGGGGGCACAAAGGTTCTGATCGTGTATGGAAGCGAACGCGTCTTCAAAAACGGCCTGATGGATGAGATCACGGATTCCATGAAAGCAGAGGGACTGACCTTCGAATTTTTAGGAGGAGTGGTGCCGAATCCGCATCTTTCCAAAGTATACATGGGAATCGGACTGGGAAAAAGAATCGGGGCGGATTTTTTGCTGGCTGTCGGAGGGGGATCTGCAATTGATACCGCAAAGGCTGTCGCATATGGGCTGGCAGAGCCCGAGGAAGATGTCTGGACTCTTTTCGAACATACCCGCACCGCAAAAAAATGTCTTCCCGTGGCGTCGGTTCTGACCATTGCGGCCGCAGGAAGCGAAACCAGTATGGGAGCGGTGATCACCAATGAAAAGACCAATGAAAAGCGGGCTTACGATGATGACCTGGCACGTCCGAGATTTGCGGTGATGAATCCGGAATTCACCCTGTCCCTTCCGGACTACCAGACGGAGAGCGGATGTGCGGATATTATGATGCATACGATGGAACGCTATTTTACAAACGGCGGAAACATGGAACTTACAGATTCGATCGCAGAAGGGCTGCTTCGGACAGTGATCACCAATGCCAAAATCTTACACAATGATCCGCAGAATTATGATGCCCGGGCAGAGGTGATGTGGGCCGGTTCCCTGGCGCATAATAACCTGACCGGATGTGGGAATGACGGAGGTGATTTTGCGACCCACATGCTGGAGCATGAGCTGGGAGGGATGTTTGACGTGACGCATGGCGCGGGACTTGCGGCGGTATGGCCGGCATGGGCAAGATATGTATACAAGGATGCACTGCCGAGATTTGTTCGCTATGCGGTCAACGTAATGCAGGTAAAGCCGGAAGGCTCTGATGAGGAAATCGCACAAAAGGGAATCTGTGCGATGGAAGAATTTTATCATGCGATCGGAATGCCGGTGAATCTGAGAGAGCTGGGCATCACGCCGACGGAGGAACAGATTCATGAAATGGCCGTCCGCTGCGCAAAAGCCTGCGGAGGAAGCAAAGGCTCCGCGAAGCTTCTGCATCAGAAGGACATGGAGGAAATCTACCATATGGCACGATGACGTTCGCGGATAGAACGGCAGCTCCTTTTACGCATTTGTATTCGTGAGATGTATATCCCGGCATATTCTGTACAGAATATAGGAAATGAACAGAAAATCGATCGTTTGCGAGAAAAGGGGAAAAGTTATGGAGAATGAAAATACGGCTATGGAGCCATTTGGTATGAAGGATAAGCTGGGATATATGTTCGGAGATTTCGGAAATGATTTTACCTTCATCCTGTCCTCCTCCTTTATGCTGAAATTCTACACGGATGTGATGGGAGTGCCGGCCGCGGTGGTAGGGCTCCTGATGATGGCCGCCCGTTTTGTGGATGCGGTGACGGATGTGACCATGGGGCAGATCGTGGACCGCTCCAGACCGACAAAAGACGGAAAGTTCAAGCCGTGGATCAAACGGATGTGCGGGCCGGTGGCGATCTCGTCCTTTTTGATCTATCAGTCTGCGTTTGCGGATATGTCCTACGGATTCCGGATCGTATGGATGGTCATTACCTATATTTTATGGGGATCTATTTTCTATACGTCCATCAATATTCCATATGGATCCATGGCTTCGGCCATTTCCGCGGATCCGAAGCACCGCGCGGAGCTTTCCACCTGGCGGACCATCGGCGCTACCCTTGCAGGGCTGGTGATCGGCGTGGGAACTCCGGTGGCGGCTTATGTGGTGGTGGACGGCAATACGGTTCTTTCCGGCCCCCGGATGACCGGCATCGCCGGAGTCTTCAGCATTCTGGCGATCGTCTGTTATCTGCTCTGCTTTCGACTTGTGAGGGAACGGATTCCGGTGGAGGCCAACGACCAGAAGCTGGAGATCGGAAAACTGTTGAAAAGCCTGGCCACGAACAGGGCATTGCTGGGAATCATCGCCGCAGCCATATTGCTGCTGCTGGGAATGCTGGGCATGCAGGGGATGGCAGGATATGTGTTTCCGAATTACTATGGCTCCGCAGCCGCCCAGTCTTCGTCTGCCATGACAGGAAGTATTGTGATGCTGGTGATCTGCGCGCCTCTTGCCGCCAGACTGTCCGCAAGATTCGGCAAAAAAGAGCTTTCAGTGGTTTCCTGCGCGTTCGGGTCGGCGGTGTATCTGCTCTGCCTGCTGATCAAGCCGCAGAATCCGTATGTGTATGTGGGATTTTATACATTGGCTTATGTAGGGCTTGGATTCTTTAATACGGTGATCTGGGCCATGATCACGGATGTGATCGACGATGCGGAGATCAAAAACGGGGTGCGGGAGGACGGCACGATCTATTCGGTGTATTCCTTTGCAAGAAAGCTGGGACAGGCATTTTCCTCCGGCATGATCGGGGGGCTTCTGAGCCTGATCGGCTACACCCAGGCAACGGCCTTTGACCCGGAGATCACGTCAGGGATCTTTAACCTGTCCTGTATCATTCCGGCCGTTGGGCTGGGAGCGGTGGCTTTGGCCCTGCTGTTCATCTATCCGCTGAATAAGGCACGGGTGGAGGCGAATGTGGCGGAGCTGGCGCGGCGGCGCGGGGAAGCCGGGAGGTAAAATCTTTTCAGCTGTGCGGAATCTGCAATTGGATTTATCAATATTTAGTATATGTTTATAAATGCGGTTTTTTATAAAAAATTGGTGTAAAATAATGCGAAAAATCAGGAAAAATTCATTGATATTTACATGAATGTGTACTATACTGGAATCAGTACCTTTTAGGGAGGGCGGATCTATGTATAGAAAGATTAAGCATTTTCTGGAATCATGGAAAGAGAGCAAACACCGTAAGCCTTTGATTTTACAGGGGGCAAGGCAGGTTGGGAAGACGTATTCTATTCTGGAATTTGGGCGGACTCATTATGAGAATGTGGCATATTTCAATTTTGAAACCAATCCGAAACTGAATGAAACCTTTGAGGAAAATATCAGCCCTGATTATCTGATTCCGATTTTATCCCATGTCGCAGGTCAGACGATCGTGAGGGAAAAGACACTGATTGTGTTTGACGAGGTGCAGCTTTGTGAGAGGGCGCTGACTTCGCTGAAATATTTTTGTGAGGATGCTCCGGATTATCATGTTATTGTGGCGGGCAGTCTGCTCGGCGTAGCGGTAAACAGGGCAAAATTCTCTTTTCCAGTGGGCAAGGTGGATATGAAAACACTATATCCGATGGATATGGAGGAATTTATGCTTGCATTGGGAGCAGATTCTCTTGTGGAGCGGATAAAGAAATGCTTTGCAGATGATACGCCGATGCCTTCGGCTCTTCATGATGAGGCTATGCAGCTTTACCGTCAGTATCTGATCGTGGGCGGGATGCCGGAATGCGTGCTGCTGTTTGCGGAAACAAAAGATTATATTCTGATCCGCCATACGCAGGACACGATTCTTGCAAGCTATCTGAATGATATGAGCAAATATAACAATTTGAACGAAATTAAAAAGACTCGGCTTGCCTATGATAATATTACCGTCCAGCTTTCCAAGAAGAATACACGTTTTCAGTATAAGCTGATCAAAAAAGGGGGGAGAGCTTCAGAGTTTGAAAACGCGATTGAATGGCTCTGCTTGTCAGGGATCGCATCGCAGGTCTATAAGGTGAAGCAGATCAAAAAGCCTCTTGAAAATTACCGCGATATTGATGCGTTTAAGATTTATGTGTCAGACATGGGACTGCTTCTCGCCAAAAAGGATCTGGCAGCAAATGACATTCTCTATATGGTGGAGGATATCAATGATTTTAAGGGCGGGATGGCGGAAAACTATGTGAATGTGCAGCTTACCATAAGCGGCTACAGTACGTATTACTGGATGTCCGAACGGGGGGCCGAGATTGACTTCGTGATTCAGCGCGACGGAAAGCTGATACCCATTGAGGTGAAATCGGCGGATAATACAAAAGCCAAAAGCTTAAAAGTCTTTATGGAAACCTATAAGCCCGACTATGCCATTAAGCTTTCTGCAAAAAATTTCGGCTATGAGGACGGAAAAAAGACAGTTCCGCTTTATGCAGCTTTTTGTATCTAAAAGAGCAAATATACGGGGGCAGACGATGAAATTAAAAATAAATAATCTGAGTAAGAGCTACGGACTCCATTCTGTACTGGATGGCATCAGCTTTGAGTTTGAATCAGGAAAAATATATGGATTGATCGGAAAAAACGGAGCCGGGAAAACGACCTTCTTCCATTGCCTGAATGGTATGATACACAGGAACTGCGGGGAGGTCGTACTGACCGCGGATGATGGCAGCGCTCAGCCCTTGTCGCAAAGAAATACAGGATTTATAGAATCGACACCAGTTCTTCCTGAATTTTTGACCGGAAGAGAGTTCATTCAATTCTTGATCGATATTCAGGAAGAAAAGGAAAAGTTCTCAATTGACGAGCTGTTTGAAGCGGTAGATCTGAACAGGAAAGACCAGGAAAAGCTGATTAAGACCTATTCTCATGGTATGAAAAATAAGATCCAGCTTCTGACCCTTTTCATTTGCAATTCACCGGTCCTGTTTTTGGATGAGCCGCTGACGTCTCTGGATGTTGTCGTGGCCTCAGATATCAAAAAAATCATATTAAAGATGAAGAAGGACCATATCATCATTTTTTCTACACATATCTTACAGCTTGCAACAGATTTATGCGATGAATTAGTGATCCTTCATGATAAAAAATTGACATTATTAGATAATAGGATGCTGAATAACAAGAATTTTGAGGATGAAATAATTCAATTATTAAAGGATGATGGGGATGCTGAAATATGTGAAAGCCGTTTTTAAATTAAAGACGATCATGAAATGCAACATGTTGATTTTTTATATGGAAAGGCTGCCTTTTTTGGGAAAGTATCTCTCGTATTTTATGCTTCGTCATACGGAGATAAAAAAAGGGATTGCAATTCTGACCTCTGTTTTCTGGATTGCGGCATTAACAGTCATAAAATCCATATGTATCCTTATTTTCGGATTCGAAGCAAACTTATATCTGGCGGGGAGATTGGGATTGAATATTGCTCATTTTGACAGCTATTATTTTCAGTCGGTCTTTTTCCTGTTTTGTGTATTGGGGGCATTTCAGGAGAGCAGGACATTTTTAGTGACAAAAACAAAGTACATATGCCTGACACAGCTGAAAATGCCTGTGAAGGAGGGAATCTTATCTTTTCTGATGAACGAGTATTTCATACAGTTTCTTTCCATCGGATTTGTATTTTATATATTCGGCTTTGTATTACTCCAGAATCACTTGTATTTTTATGTGCTGACAGCCGCTTATATTTCCATGCAGCTGCTTAGTGAGTGTGTGCATTTATTTTATTTCAAAAAGGCAGGTCAGGCGTTAGAAAAAAGGAAGACATTTAGTCTGCTTTTGTTTACTTTTTCTTTCGCAGGCGCATATGGACCGCTTGTGCTTTCCAGGCGTGTGCTGATCGAGAGATTCCTGACAAGCAGAGCTGCAATTCTGGTTTACGTTATGATCGGAATCGGCAGTGTATATTATATTTTTTTCCGGGACGAAGAATATAGTGATAAACTGGCCGGTTACTTTAAAAAAGAGGACTTAGTAGAAGAACTTGCCAGAAAAAGACAGGAGGAAATCGATCATTCTGAGGAGGAAATTGAGCTGTTCGGCACGCAAAAGATGAAGAAACTGCAGGGCTATCCGCTGCTCAATGGTTTGTTCGTCTTAAGAAACAGAAAGCAGTTTTTGAAATACTTGAAAAGACGGCTGATTTTTCTTGCAGCAGTTTTTGTTTCTGTAATTGTTGGTTTTGTGAACAGTCCTTTGATAACTCAGCGTATATTCGACAACATTTATCGATTTGTTCCAATCTTACCGGTCCTGATCGCTTCGTATGCGTATGGAGAAGGGTTTTGCAGATTCTACTATACTCACTGTGACAGCAAATTGCTGGCATATAGCTTCTACAGAACCCGGAAGGCCATATTGGAAAATTATTTTATCAAATTGAAATACATTTTGAAGTATAATGTCATACTTGGAGCGGCGACAGCAATCCTGTTTTTTGCGTTATTTTGTATGGCAAAGATAGAAATATGGAATCTCTCGTTTCTGCTGCTTGAAGCTACAATCGTGGTTTTGAATGTTGTATTCGGGATCCAGCACTTATCGGTTTATTATTTGCTGCAGCCGTATATCAAAGACAGTATGATACAAAATCCGATCCTGGTTATGGTACAAATGCCTGTGCTGATGCTGACCTATGTTTTTACAATGCTGAGTTTACCGGCAGTGACAACCATGCTGATTTTTGTGATCGGAAGTATGCTCTATGCAGTCCTGCTGATCGCTGCGGTTTTTGTGAGGAGTCCTGCGGCATTCAGGCTGAAATAGGGGACGGACAGCGACCTGACAGATAGCGGAAAAGATTTTTTGAGACGAATTTATACTTGTAGGATTCAATGGGAAGTGATATGATGTTTGATGGCAGCATTATTATCAGCGCGGGGTGCTGCCATGAAGAAAAATCAGAAAGGAAACAACGATAACGTGACCTATAAAGAAGCAAGGGTATATTTGGACGAGGTGTCGAAATACGGAAGTGTACTTGGCTTGGATACGGTTCGGGAGCTTTTGCATGAGCTGGGAGATCCCCAGAAGGACCTGAGGTTCATCCATGTGGCGGGGACGAACGGAAAAGGGTCTGTGCTTGCATTTATTTCTACGATTCTGAGTGAAGCGGGCATCCGGACCGGAAGATATATTTCACCGACCGTGGTTTCGTATCTGGAGCGGATCCAGATCGATGGGAAATGGATTTCGGAGGAGGAATTTGCAGAACTGGTTGAAGAAATTCAGAAAGCTATTGTGCGTATGGAGGCAAAGGGGCTTCATAGCCCTACTGTTTTTGAGATTGAGACCGCAATAGCTTTTTTGTATTTCCGAAAAAAACAATGCGGGATCGTGGTATTGGAGACCGGGCTAGGGGGGAAGGAGGATGCCACCAACGTTGTAGAGCATACGCTGGTTTCTGTCTTTACACCCATCAGCCGGGATCACATGAGCTTTTTAGGGGATACGCCGGAAGCGATCGCGGAGCACAAGGCGGGCATCATCAAGCCAGGGTGTATTGCGGTATCCGCACCCCAGGAGCCGGAGGTCAGAAGTGTGCTGGAAAGGCGTGCGGCAGAACAGGGCTGTGAGATTCGGTTTGCAAAGCCGGAGGATGCTGTGGTCACACAGGAAGATTACCGGGGACAGACATTTTCTTACGGAGGGATGAAGGATCTGAAGATCCGGCTGGCGGGAACCTGTCAGATCATCAATGGGATGACTGCATGGGAGGCTGTCCGGGCGGCGGAAGATGCTGCTGGGGTGCAGATCCGGGAGGAGGAGATACGCAGGGGCTTTGAGAAAACCCGTTGGCCGGGAAGGTTTACCTGCCTGAGGGAAGCGCCGGTGTTTTTAGTAGACGGGGCCCACAATGCAGACGGGGCCCGCTGGCTTAAGGCCTCTGTGGAACGCTATTTTCCAAGGCGGAGACTGTTTCTCATTATGGGAGTATTCCGGGATAAGGAATATGAACGAATGGCACAGATCATGGCTCCTCTGGCAGAACGGATCTATACGGTCAACCTGCCGGATGAAAAGCGAAGTCTGTCTGCGGAGAAATTGAAAAAGACGGCGGAGGTTTATTGTAAGGGAACGGTTCTGGCAATGGATAGAATTGACCAGGCAGTAGAGGAAGCTATGCGGGACGCAGGGGAGAGGGATGTGATTCTGGCCTTTGGGTCACTGTCCTATCTGGGCAGAGTCATGGAAGTAGTGCAAAAGAGACTGCCGGATGAAGGCAGTGCCAAGTGAATTATGAAACAGAGAGGTAGGGAACATGATAGATCAGGAGAAGGTAAAACAGGCAGTCCGTCTGTTTTTGGAAGGAATCGGAGAGGATCCGAAGCGGGAAGGGCTGATAGAGACACCGGACCGGATCGCCAGGATGTGTGAGGAAATCTACGGCGGGCTGGAAGAGACGGCAGAAACACATCTTAGGAAAACATTTCGGGCTGAGGAGCGGGGAATGGTGCTGGAGAAGGACATTGCATTTTACTCGACCTGCGAGCACCACCTGCTGCCGTTTTTCGGGAAAGCCCATATCGCCTATATCCCGGACGGGAGAGTGGTGGGCTTGAGCAAGCTGGCCCGGGCTGTGGAGGTCTATGCAAGGAGACCCCAGATCCAGGAGCAGCTGACCGGACAGATCGCGGATGCATTGATGCGAGAGCTTCGTCCCAAAGGGGCTATGGTGATGGTTGAGGCGGAGCATATGTGCATGACCATGCGGGGGATCAAAAAGCCGGGAAGCCGAACCGTGACGGCAGCAAAGCGGGGGTGTTTTTTGGAGGATCCGGAATTGGTACATATGTTTTACGCAATGCTCGGACAGGGGCGGTAGAGATGGAGTAAGATTGATCGTAAGCCTGAATAGAAAAGAAAGGAACGGCAGTATGAAGGCGATTGAGGACATCCGAAATCATCCGCTGTATGTGGAATCTTATAAAAAATTAGAGCAGGCAGAACAGGAACGGATCTTTTGCTGTCATCAGATGGAGCATCTGCTGGACGTGGCGCGGATCGCATACATCCAAAGTCTGGAGCAGAAGCTGGAGATCCGCAAGGAAGTCATCTATGCGGCCGCGCTTCTGCATGACATCGGAAAATACAGGCAGTATACGGAAGGCATCCCCCATGAAAAGGCTTCTGCTGAGATTGCGGAGGTGATTCTGAACGAGCTCTCGGAGAATTTTTTTTCAGAAACAGAAAAAGCTTCCATACTCCGGGCCATCCTGGGGCACCGCAGGCTGCGGGAGGATATGGAGGTGCTGGAAAGGCTGATCTATACCAGCGACAAGCTGTCCCGGAAGTGTTTTGCATGTAAGGCGCAGGAAGAATGTGACTGGGATGCGGGTAAGAAGAATTTCGCGCTGGAAATTTAAAAGCTGTTCAAAAACGGCATAAACAATCCGGGCAGAAAATAATGAAACAGGCAATTTGACATCACAGGAAAGGCATGAGGAGAACAAAATGCAGATTGGCGGAAAATCATTTGACATTGGACACAGGACTTACATTATGGGGATACTGAATGTGACCCCGGATTCTTTTTCGGACGGAGGACGTTTTCAGGATATGGACGCGGCGCTGCGGCATGCACAGGAGATGATCCGGGACGGGGCGGATATCCTGGATGTGGGCGGGGAATCTACACGTCCGGGGCATGTGCAGGTTTCAGAGGAGGAAGAGATCCGGCGGGTCGTGCCTGTGATCCGCGGCTTAAAAGAGCGGTTTGACATCCCCGTATCGATCGATACATATAAAAGCAAAGTGGCCCGGGCCGCGCTGGATGCCGGGGCGGATCTGGTCAACGACATCTGGGGACTGAAATATGACCGGGAGCTGGCCGGCGTAATCGCGGAATACGGCGTGCCCTGCTGTCTGATGCATAACCGGGAAAAGGCAGAGTACAAAGACTTTATCCCGGAGGTGCTGGACGACCTGAGGGAATCTCTGCGGCTGGCAGAGGCGGCAGGGATTTCCCGGGAGCAGATCATCCTGGATCCGGGCATCGGCTTTGGAAAAACCTGTGAAATGAATCTGGAAATGCTGAAGCATCTGGAGGACTTGAACAGCCTTGGATACCCCATACTGCTGGGAACATCCAGAAAGTCAGTTATCGGACTGACTTTGGACCTTCCGGCGGACCAGAGGGAAGAGGGGACTCTGGTGACGACAGTGCTGGGGATCAAGAGCGGCTGTTCCTTTGTGAGAGTCCACGATGTAAAGGCGAATGCCCGCGCAGTCAAAATGACAGAAGCAATCCTGCGGGAGCATGATTTACGTGGATGAGTTTCCATGAATCAACGGGTCAGGCGGATATGCTGCATATCTATTTGGCGTTTGCGGCGAGGGGAAGAAAATCCCACATAGTTTAGACTGCTTCGGCGAATGGGGAGGTATTATGGATAAAATCAAGATAGAAAATCTGGAAATATTTGCAAAGCATGGTGTGTTTCCGGAGGAAAATAAACTGGGTCAGAAGTTTCTTGTATCAGCAGACCTGTATACGGATACCCGGAAAGCAGGAAATACGGATGCATTGGATGCGTCGATTGACTATGGAGAGGTCTGCCATTTTATAGAGACATTTATGAAAGCGCATACCTTTTCATTGATCGAGCGCATAGCGGAGCGGCTGGCGGAGGAACTGCTCCTTCATATCCCAGGGCTGGAAAAGGTAGGGCTGGAAGTGAAAAAGCCCTGGGCGCCCATCGGGCTTCCGCTGGAATCCGTATCCGTGGAAATCCTGCGGCAGTGGCATACGGTATATATTGCCCTCGGCTCCAATATGGGGGACAGGAAGGCATATCTGGATCAGGCAGTGCAGGCGCTGGATTCCCTGGCAAAGCATCCTGTGAAAGATGACCGGGGCGGTGTTCTTTCGGCCGGGGCTGTGGAACGAGTATCCGGCTACTATGAGACTCCGCCCTATGGGATGACGGAGCAGGAGGACTTTCTGAATGCATGTCTCAGGCTGCGCACGCTGCTGACACCCCGGGAATTGCTGGATGAGCTTCACCGGATCGAGCAGGAGGCCGGAAGAGAACGGGTCATACACTGGGGGCCGCGCACACTGGATCTGGATATTATTTTTTACGATGACCTGGTTCTGGAAGCCGCGGACTTATG
>CATLCV010000192.1 GCA_949893755.1 uncultured Lachnospiraceae bacterium
CTTACACCTGTATACCATCCCCGCAGCCGCGATCCAGGTCACCGCTTCCGCGGCAGGCACCGCCATCCAGACTCCGGTGATCCCAAGGAATTTCGGCAGGAGCATCAGAAACAGGGTGATCAGACCTAAGGTTCTTAAAAATGAAATCAGCGCAGACACCTTTCCGTTGGACAATGCGGTAAACATGGAGGAAGTAAAAATATTCATCCCGCAGAACAGAAACGCCGCCGGGAAAATGCGGATGCCCTCTCCTGCGATCGCATAGACTTCGGAGCCCGGCCGGCAGAATATCTGAAGGAAGGGTTCTCCAAACAGCATGGATATCCCGAAGATCCCGACGGAGCTTCCTGCCGTAAATGCAAGGCTGTGCAGTATGATCCGCTTTAACTGCCGATGATTTTTTCTGCCGTAATTGTAGCTGATGACAGGAGCGACGCCCATGGAATATCCGATGTAGAGCGTGGTCAGGAAAAACTGCGTATAGATCATGATGGTCACAGCCGCCACCCCATTTTCTCCAGCCAGACTCATCATGGTGCTGTTGAATAGAAATGTGGTGACTGCGGAGGCCGCCTGGCTGACCATCTCCGAGCAGCCATTGGACAGGCTTCGGAACAGCATATTCCAGTCAAAGGACGGGCGGCAGAAGCTCAGCGTGCCTGTATTTCCTGCAAAAAAAAGTATTCCAAAAACGGTTGGGATCAGATAACCGATCCCGGTTCCGAGGGCCGATCCCCGGATTCCCATTTTCAAAATCCCCATAAAAATAAAATCCAATATGACATTTGCAATTCCCGCGCTTACGGATAAAACCATCCCGAAGCCGGGCCGTCCTGCCGTTACGATCAGGTTCTGGAACAGGACCTGCAACATACTGGCGGGCGTGAATAACAGGATGATAAAAAGGTATTCCCGGCAGTATGGAAACAGGATATCATTTGCTCCCAGGCCGTATAGGATCGGGTCGATCCACCGGATGCCGATCAGGGTGATGAAAATGCCAAGCACTGCTCCTGCCAGAACAATCAAGGAAAAATCCCGCTGTGCTTCCTGCTCCCTGCCCTTTCCCATTTTTGCGGCCACAATGGCGCTGCCGCCTGCTGCCAGCATAGTTCCCAGACCCACGGTCAGATTGATGACCGGACAGACGATGTTTAACGCAGACAGCGCATTGGTGTTGACGAAGCGGGATACAAAGATCGTATCCACGATGGTGTAGAGCCCCATAAAGATCATCATGACCATGGTGGGAAATGCGAATCGAATCAGTGAGAAAAAATGAAAGTCCTGTGCCAGCACATTTTCCGCCGGCTGCTTTTGATCGGTTTCCATGGATATTCCTCCTTATGTTTGCTGCAGTTGAGTATGCTCAATATGATGTTGAACGGCCGATTTATCCGGCGCTCAGTATGATGCGATTCTAATGCCTCCGCATCACAAATCTCTGCGTCGGATAGCCGTATTCCACGAGCAGCTCTGCCTCCGTAAATCCCAGTGCCTGATAAACAGCCCGATATCCCGGGTCGGCTTTATCTCCTTTTCGGAAAGTCGTGATACTGATGCTCTGATCCGGCCGCATCTCCTTTGCCGCTTTTTGTATAAATGCCTGCTCTATCCCGTATCCAGCGTACTGGGGATGTATGCCGAAAAAATCAATACTTCCATTTTCGGCATGGAATCCCATGATGCCGGCCGCGGTTTCCTGATCCTTCAAGATCAGCGCGCGTTTTTCCCGGATGTACTGTGTCAGCTGTTTTTGGTAGCCTGCCTCATCCAGATACGGGAAGCCGCCTGCCACAAGCCGGACCAGCTCCATCCAGGCCGGGATATCTTCCGGTTCCGCGAATGCGATCCTGTTCTCCCAGTCCTTCTCCTTTTCGGTAGCATGGATCAATGTGTATCTGAGCTGCAGCGGATAAAATGTTTTTTTCTCCCGGAATTGGCTGGGCGTGAGCTTGTACATGGCTTTGAAAATATCGCTGAATGCCTGACGGCTTCCATATCCGGCCAGCATGGCGATCTCATAGAGCGGCCTGTCTGAATATACGAGCTGCCTGGCAGCTTCCGTGAGCCGCCTCCGCCGGATATACTCATGGATCGTCAGCCCGGCGGTCTCTGTGAAGATCCGGTGGAGATGGTATTTGGAGCAATGGACGGCATCCGCCACGGTTTCCAGATTCAGGGGTTCCTCCAGGCGGGATTCAATATATTCGATCACTTGCGATGTATATTCGATATTTTCATTTGACATAATGTCTCATCTCCTTTTACCAAATAATAGTATAGCACGCTTTAAAAGGAAACCTTTCATTTTTCTTGCTGTATTTTCAAAAACGGAGAAATGTGATATCACACTCCTCCGTTTCTGAAAGCAGGTTCTCAAACTACTGCTTCTATGATTTTTTTATTTCCGACGACTATTTCTTTTACTCCAATCTGCTTTTTCTTGTTGAAGCAAAAACTCAGCATATATCCCTTCTTCAAGTGATAATCATCCAAATACCCGGCAATCTGTTCTTCTCCCCTGCGGTTATATTCCTGCCCCCTCCAAATTTTCATTTCGATCACATGCTGTTCGCCCCGATAATCCACGATCACATCTGTACGCCCCATGCTTCTCGTTCGTGACTCAATGTAATAATTGCCGGTTCCGTTAATGATCGGACGAAGATATAATAAGAAAAGCCTGCGCCCGCACTCTTCTATAAACCTCTCATCACTGTCTGCATACAGGTCATGAAAATGCAGTACAAATTTTTCAAGGATCAGCCGAATATTCAGATGTCCGCCAATAATAAACTGATTCTTATCCCAGAGGGACGATTGATAAATATCATGCTTCTGCAATTCCTCAGAAGCCAGATATCTATTATATAATCTGGTTTCAAAAATGCGGTTTGCAATCGCAATACTGCCATTTTCATTTTTGATGAATCCAAACATCGACGCAATGGACACCGCCTGGTTATCGTAATTATAGGCCATATTTTTCCCTGTAAACAGCACGGTAAAAAGAATCTCATCCAGATCCGGATAGCGGTCCACCTTTTCCATAAGAGAATCGAACAGAGAGTTTTCCTCTGACAAGAGCAGCCTGACAGACTCCCATATTCCTTCCTTCGTCCATGCCGCGCTCCTGTCTGGAAAATCTGCACTTCCTGCCACCCGCTCATCTGCCAGCTTGCAGATCCGGGATACAAGGAAGGGATATCCGGATGTATAATCATAGATCATGGACGCAATGCGTTCTATATTCATTCCGGTATGACAGTCTTTTTCATATTCTGCCAGCATCCTGGCAATCCCCTGCTCCGGAAGGCTCATATCCACATCAAAATCTGCCGCAACGTTCCATGGGCTGTTTCGCTTGTGCTCGTCTTCCGTCCGAATCTTCTGTCTGATATTTTTTATATCATACACTCCCGCAAGGATTACCGAATGAAATGCCGCAGTGTTTTTTCTATCCAGATAGTCTGCCCGCAGTTGGGAAAGGAAATCCAGAAATACCTGGTAGTCCGATGCACTGTCCACTTCATCGATCATCAGCACGACCGGCTGTTCTGAGCCCCCGCAGATTTCATTGAGATGGCCGAACAGTTCAAACAGCGTAAATGTCTCCGGCTGCTCCCGCGTAATCCGGGCCAGTTCGCCGCATTCCCCTTTGATCGGCTCCGGATAGGCTTTGCCTCCTGCTTTCAGTGCCCGCAGGAAATAGGATGCAAATGCCAGTGAGAAGATATTTCCATTTTGATATTTTGCGGAATCCAACCTTTGAAAGTCCATACTGACCACAACATAATCGTCTTTCAGATATTCCCTCAGCGCCTGCAGCGTCGTTGTTTTCCCATACTGCCTTGCCCGATTGATCACAAAATATCTTCCCTTGTCAACGTATTCCCGGATTGCCTCCAGACGTTTCGTGATATCGACCATATAGTGAAGCTCCGGCATGCATGCGCCGGTCACATTAAATTCTTTTTTCATAAACAGGCGAATCCTTTCTTAACCCGTGTTCTAAGCTGGTGCCATTTTTATTATTATATCCGGACTCGCACTCAGATTCAATACATTTGAAAAAAGTCGTGTGAATAGTATCCTGGTTGGTTACTGGGCACGCCTGACCAAGGTGTGACCAGTAACTCCTGGTTGTGACCTGTACCAAAGGTTCCACCTGTGTGGGTTTCCGCATCAATCGATCAGCGTTTTCCAGTTTTCCGCATGGTATGCTTCAAAGCACATCCTCACCTGCTCTTCATTGTTCTTTTCTTCCGCAAGCGCAGGCAGCTCATCAATCCCAAAATATCTGCTCTCCACGGTTTCGATATTGGGTTCGAATGCTCCGCCCACTACGGAACAGAGCACAAAGATCTTACAGACCCTGTAGGCATAGACCGGAAGGTTGTGCTTTTCCCGGTCCTGCACGGCAATGACCAAATCCGCAGTCACGTCAAGCCCTGCTTCTTCTTTCACTTCTTTGATCACATTTTCCATGACGGACACCTGTACATCCACCCAGCCGCCGGGCAGGGACCAGGTTCCGTTGTTCTCTTTTACCAGAAGGATCCGGCCGTCCCGGAAAATAGCCGCGCGGGTATCCAACTTCGGAGTCTGGTAGCCGATCTCATTGCAGAACAGATTCTTCACCTTTTCTTCCGGGATTTCTGTCTTATAGCTGATCATCTCTGCGGCAATGGCACGGATCCGCTCATACCGCTCCATGTCGAACGGATCCTTTCCATAAAATAATCCGGCCTGGGCAAGGCTCTGCAGCTCGATCGCCCATTCCAGCCACTTTTCATTTTTATTCATATCCTATACCGAAGCCTCGCAGATCTTCTCCCACACCTCATCGTCAAATCGTCGGTCCTTATAGTAAAACGGCCTGTCCGCCTCCGTGATCTCGCGGATCACCCTGCAGGGATTTCCCGCCGCGCACACATTGTCGGGAATGTCCCTGGTCACCACACTGCCTGCTCCGATCACTGCGTTATTTCCGATCCTGACGCCCGGAAGGATGACGCAGCTTCCCCCGATCCACACATTGTCACCGAGGGTCACGGCGATGCCGTATTCATATCCGGAATTTCTGCTGTCCGGATGGATCGGATGCCCTGCCGTATAGATGGAAACATTGGGGCCGAACATCACATTTTTTCCGATCGTGATCTTTGCCACATCCAGCATGATGCATCCGGTATTGGCATAAAAATTCTCTCCCACCTCAATGTGGCTGCCGTATTCGCAGTGGAAGGGCGGCTCGAAATATACATTTTTGCCGTGCTTCATTCCGGTTCGGTTCAGACACTCCATCCCCTTTTCTACTTCAAAAGGCATCACCGTATTGTATTCACGGATGGCCTTCTTCGTAACCAATTGCTCCGCCATCACGCTTTCATCGGAAAAATACGCCATCTCATGATCTCTGCGGTATCTGTTATCCATTTTCATATCGATCAGTTCCTTTCCATTTATAATGTAATGCGCCAAGATCCCCGCTTGACATAGGGAAATTTTTTCAATACTATATTATTTTAAGAGAGACACCCATTCAATCCCAAAACGTTCGAAATATTATAACAATATTTCACGAAATGATTCAGAACAGCAGTATATAGCCTGCATCGCAGACGAGACTGAGATCTGCCGATCCGATGCGGCGAAACTATATTTTCAGAGGAAAAAGCAATGGAGACCAGATCATTTATCAATCCGGACAGTTCCGAAAAGGTGCAGTACAACACCGAAAGCTTTCCCGTCTATGTAAAGCGGGACATTTTATCGACCTATCCCAACTATACGGCGGTCAGCCACTGGCACGACGATATTGAACTGATCGCTGTGCTTTCCGGCCATATGCTCTACAATGTCAACGGTGAGATCACCCGGCTTGACGCGGGAAACGGCATTTTTGTCAATGCCCGGCAGCTTCATTACGGCTGCTCGGAGGACCGGAGCGAATGCATTTTTATCTGCGTGATCTTCCACCCCATGCTGCTCTGCGCCTCCCGGTATCTGGAGCAGAAGTTTGTGACCCCGGTACTGTCTGACAGCAGTCTGCCCTGGCATTTTCTGGATCATAATACGGCATGGGAAGGAAATGTTCTGGCGGATATCGTAAAAATGTATGAGGCGCTTTCGGAAAATGCGGCGGAATTAAAGCTCCAGAGCCTGATCTGTGATATCTGGAGCAGCCTTTACCAGAACAGAAGTGTTCACGAGGATGCACCGCCTGCACGGAACCATCATCTCAGCGCGCTCAGGGATATGGTTGCGTACATTCAGGAGCACTACAGGGAAAGGGTCAGCCTTGCCGATATCGCACGGGCGGGAGGGGTTGGGAAGACAAGCTGCTGCGCCATTTTCCGGCAGTTCATCAACCAGACGCCCAATGCCTATCTGACCGATTACCGCCTGCGCAGAGGGATGGAGCTACTGCTGTCTACAAATCTGACGGTTACGGAGATCTGCTATGAGGTTGGATTTTCCGGGGGAAGCTATTTTACGGAAACCTTTCATAAATATCTGGGATGCAGTCCGGGGGAATACAGGAAAAATCATGGAAGCTCTTGATTTTCTGCCGCTGATGGCCTATACTTATTGAATTGCAATTACCATTAAAATTAATGAAGCGGAGGGTTCCCGTCATGTCAGATTCTTCTTTTACACTTATGACTGAGGGTTCTATCGGGAAACGTATTGTTGCATTTGCGTTTCCTCTTTTTTGGGGAAATCTTTTTCAGCAGCTTTATAACGCGGCTGATTCTCTGATCGTCGGCAATTTTATCGGAAATGCCGCTCTGGCCGCTGTGAGTTCCTCCGGCAGCCTGATTTTTCTGATGGTCGGCTTTTTCAACGGGATCGCCATCGGAGCCGGTGTTGTCATTGCCAAACATTTCGGCGCGCGGAATGCGGAACAGCTCCGGCTGTCCATCCATACTACCGCGGCCTTCGGTATGATCTGCGGTCTGATCCTGACCTTCATCGGTCTCTTTGCCGCGCCGCAGATCCTGGTGCTGATGGGAACTCCGGCCGAGGTTCTGCCCAGCTCCATTACATATTTCCGGATCTATTTTTCCGGTTCGCTGGCATTTGTGATGTATAACTTTTTCGTCGGGATCCTTCAGTCCGTAGGGGACAGCCGCCACCCGCTGATCTATCTTGTGATCTCCTCCGTCATCAATATCCTTCTGGACCTGATCCTGATCGGCGGATTTCATTTTGGGGTAGGGGCTGCCGCTCTGGCTACCGTGATCTCTCAGTTTGTCAGTGCATTCCTGTGTCTGCGCCAGCTGATGAAAAGCCCGGAGGATATCCGGCTGGAACTTAGAGAAATGAGATTAAATAAAGAAATTTTAAAGCAGATCCTGGAAAATGGAATTCCGGCCGGCTTCCAGAATTCCATTATTTCCGTTGCAAATGTATTTGTACAGGCCAATATCAACCAGTTTGGGCAGATGGCCGTTGCCGGATGCGGCGCCTACTCCAAGATCCAAGGCTTCGTGTTTCTGCCGATCACCTGCTTTTCACTTGCCCTCACCACCTTCATCAGCCAGAACCTGGGCGCGAAGAAATATGACCGCGCCAGGCGGGGCGCCGCATTCGGCATTTTCTGTACGGTTGCGGTCGCGGAGCTGATCGGGCTGTTGATCTATGTCTGTATCCCCTGGCTGATCGCCGCCTTCAACAGCACCCCGGAAGTCATCGCCATCGGAACAGTACAGGCGCGCACGGAGACATTTTTCTTCTTTCTTCTCGCGTTCTCCCACTGCATGGCGGGAATCCTGCGGGGAGCCGGAAAATCTGCCGTACCGATGATCATTATGCTGGTCTTCTGGTGTGTGGTTCGGATCAGCTATATTACGATCGCGGTTCGGATCATTCCGGAAATGAAAATGATTTTCTGGGCTTATCCTCTCACATGGGCTCTCAGCTCTTTGACATTTCTGGTCTATTACTTGAAATCAGACTGGATCCATGGCCTGGAGGGCGCCTGAGGGCTCCGGTAGATGTGCCGCAGGGATATTCTGGGATGCGTATATCTCTTCGGGTTCCCCGCATGCTTGCATCGAGGCGGTTCATTCTACGCATGCCATGCCAGCCGTATGCTCGCCGCATGGTGTTCTCCCGTCAGCCAGTCCACATCATTGGTGATCCAATCCATGATCTCCAGCTGGCGGGTTTCCCATTCTACAGTAAATGCCTTATCTGCTTCGGTGGGCTCCTTCTCCATGGTCGTATCGATCTCATCATATCCGAAGATGTAGCCGCCCGCGCACCAGATGCTGAAATTGCTGTCCGGTCCCTGGGTAATGGTATCCCCCCGTTTTGCGATCAGCCCGTCGTGCCGTTTCTTGTACTCCTCCTCGCATCCCGGCTTTAACCGGGTCATGAACATCCTGTGGCGGATCAGCTCCTTGCTCTCTCTCACGATGCCGAAATCCTGGTACATCAGCCGCATAGGCTCTCCCGGTGTTGAGATCCAGTCAAAGGTCTCTTCCATCCTTTCGGTCCATTCCCTGACGGCTGCCTCCTCTTTTGCAGGAAGCGTCCTGTTCCCAGCAGTTTCATAATACCCGAAGATCAGATCCTCCGCGTTCCAGATGCTGAAATTCTTCACCTGATTCCGGTCCAGAAATGCGGTCAGCTCCGGCCAGATCCCGCCCAGCCTTCTGCGGTATTCATCCATCTGTCCCTCTTTTACCTTCATTGCAAATGTGTGTCGTTCCATGGTTTTCGTCCTTTCTGCATTTCGGAGAGTGTTTTTATACTCAACGTTTTTCTTTCATGATAATACATTTTGGCCGATTCGTCCACCTCAGAATAAACTGATCAATCCGGCGAAACGCGTCACTGGCGCATTTCGCCGGATACTTTATAATTTTATGGTTCTGTTTTTCCTTGAAGGGAAACGCGCACCGTATTTCACATCCCATCCAGATCCATCTCCACATGATTTCTGTCGCAGACCAGTTCCCCACCCTTGCAGATCAGTTCTGCAGCCTGCAGGGAGGAACGCCGATGCCGGTATTCCCATACAAAGTCCGGATTATTTCTTTCTTCCTCTGTGACCTCCGGGTGTGTAAAATAAAAGATGTACGCACGTCCTTTGTGCACCAGCACGTCCGCATGCGCCCCGATTCCGCTGTCATCCCGGCGCAATCCCGATTCCCTCAGAATATTGGAGCACCGCTTCCAGTGTACTGCGTCCTCACTGACATACACCCCAAGCCCATGCCAGGGATCTGTGATCATCCAGTACCGTTCCTGGAAGAAAAATACATTGGGACCCTCGTGGGGGCAGTCCGTGATCTCCGCGCCTCCTGGACTCCAATGATATAAGTCCCGGCTGTAAGCGCTGTAGGTAAAGCCCTGATCCGCCTCATTTTTATACCACAGCTTCCACTGCCCGTCAGGGAGACGGCTCACGCAGGCATCGATCACCCGGTCCGAAGCCAGCTTCAATTCTCCGGCAAATGTCCAGTTCCATAGATCTGTGCTCGTATAATGAAGTATTTTTCTTGGATATTCCCAGCTGAACGGAATCCCACGTACATAGGATACATACATGTGAAATGTTCCGTCGTGCTCGATCACCTCCGGCGCCCACCAGGTATTTCTTCCTGGTTCAAAATCCAGCCCCTGGGCGGTTCCCCGGTAGATCCAATTCTTTCCTCCGTCATCGGAGCTGGCGATCCCAATGTCGGAACCGTGCATATAGCTCACCCCGATTCCCGGAGAAAACGCGCGGCGGTTGGTATAAAAGATCCACCACGCCTGTTCCATGGGATTCCACAGGATTGTAGGATCAGCGGCCCCGTCGTAGATCGGATCCCGGAATAATGGGGCATTTGGTATGATATTCATATGAAATCTCCTCTGTCTCTGATATTCATTTGCTGTATCAGCATCAGCCCTTCACGGCCCCGCTTGTGATTCCGGCCACGATATGCTTCTGCATGATCAGGTAGAAGATCACCACCGGGATCAATACCAGAACCATGGTTGAGAGCATCATAGACCAGTCGTTGCTGAACTGTCCCACCCCTTTATACACCTGCATGACCAGAGTAAAGGACTTGTTGGAGCTGAGGAACAGGTACGGGTACAGGAAATCATTCCACACCCACATGACCTCAAAGATGATGATCGTTGTAGTGATCGGCTTCAGCAGCGGAAATACCACGAGCCAGAAGCATTTCCACGGGCCGCAGCCATCGATCATGGCAGCCTCTTCAATATCCATCGGAAGCCCCTTGAAAAATCCCTGATACAGGAACATCGCAAAATTGCACCAGCTCGAATATACCAGGATCAGCCCCGCAATATTGTTCAGAAGATGCATTTTCTGCAGCAGGAGGTACAGCGGGATCATGATGGTCTGCGCCGGAACCATATACCCCAGCAGGAAGTAGGCCAGGAGTCCTTTATACAGCTTGTGTTTTCTGCGCGCGATGGGATAGGCCGCCATCGCCCCGAAAAGCACGATCAGCGTCACCGAGACCACCGTAATGATCAGGGAATTGCTAAAGCTGCGCACAAAATCCATGTTTTCAAACGCCTTTGCGTAATTTTCAAAGGTCACGCTCCGGGGAAGCGCCAGCGGCGAGCCGGACATTTCCTGAGGTGTCTTGAATGTATTTACTGCAAGATAGTAAAACGGAATCAGTATCACGATACACAATGAAAGCATCGCGATCTCGCCTGCTATATTTCTGACTTTTTTTGCACTCATTCTTTTTCTGCCCCCGCTTTCTGCTGGATTACCGTGATAAATGCCACAAATAAGAAGAATACGATCGCGGCTGCCATGGATCTTCCGTACATTTTATCGACAAAGCCTCTCTGAATGATCACCTGGGATATCATGGTCGTGGCGTATCCCGGCCCGCCGCCTGTCAGCGCGAACGGGAGATCGAATACCTTCAGGGAAGAAATCATCAGCAGCATCACGCTGGTGACCATGGCCGGCTTTAGCTGCGGCACCGTGATCCTGAAAAATAACTGCAGTGTATTTGCGCCGTCGATCCGGGCCGCCTCGTACAGGTCCTCGGAAACGCTCTGGAGCTGTGCCAGGTAGATGCAGGCATGCCAGCCAAGCTGGCTCCACACGGTCACCACGATGACCGATACCATCGCCATCTTCGGGTCCGCCAGCCAGAGGACCGGGTCAAAGCCCAGCCCCGTGACCATCCGATTCAGCAGTCCGTAATCCAGAGGCGACATAATATAGGACCATAAAAATCCCAACACCAGCGCACTCGGAACCGACGGGAAGAAAAATGCCGCTCTCTGGATGTTGCTGGTCTTCATTTTGGAATTCAGAGCAACCGACAGCGGGATCGCCAGGATCGTAACCGCGATCGGCACGGCAATGGCATAAAC
>CATLCV010000193.1 GCA_949893755.1 uncultured Lachnospiraceae bacterium
ATCCCAGGGATTCGATATAGCTTTTCAGCACCGGACCTTTCTGGGCGCGGGCATCGGTGATCTCCAGATTGTTGACAAAGGAGGAGGCTACGGCAAGCCTTTCGTCCTTTTGCAGCCGCCTGTCAATCTCCCCGAGCACCTCTGTGTCACAGCAGAAAACGAAGATTTTATATACGTTGATCTCCTTCTCCTTTAACGTCTGAAAATCGGGAATGATGCGGGTGCTTTCCTTCATGTGCCGGTACATTTCCGTTTCCAGGATTTCTTCCATGGTCAGGTCGGAAAAGAATACCTGGAGGTTTTTGCGCAGGTCTTCTTCCAGCGTTTCCGGAGTTCCGATGCTGTAGTCGCATTCCCCGGTCATAAAAATAGTGGATACCGGGTATTGTCTCAGTATGTCATAGATTTCTCCGCACATCCCGGTGTCCATCTGCACCCTGCTTATGATGTTCTGCTGCGGATCGCGCACCTCCGCGCCGCTCCCCACAATATAATCACAGACCAGACCCGTACCGTCCAGCTCCTGCAGGACTCCGTTCATGTCACGGCCGGTCGCCACCATGAAGCGGATCCCCGCGCCGCATGCCCGGCGGATCGCCTGTACGGTCCGCGGCGCAAGCTTGTGATTGTCCCCCAAAAGCGTGCCGTCCATGTCACTTGCTATTACTTTTATCATATCGATTCGCTCCTTTGTTTTCTCTGGCAGATATTTTTCCTGAGTCTGTCTGGCAATTCCTTCGGCACATGGATCTGTACCCCAAATACGATCCGAACAAGCCAGAGCATAAACAGCAATACAACGATCGGAATCAAGCAGGATGTCACCATCATCACAGCAATCGCTTCAATAAAATGATTTAAAAGCGTTTCCCCTTTTTTCATCAATCCCGATACTCCGTCTTTGATTTTGGACACAAGCTTATCCAAAACATTCCCCTCTGAATCTGTGTTATCATTTATTTCAGCCGTTAGATCCTGTGCCTCCTCCAAGGTCGTTTCCATTGACGTTTCGTATGTTTCTTCTATCATCCCAGAGACTTTTATACTCAGTGGAATCATCGTAAATATGACAAGCCCGAAGACCGCAATTTTTGCTGCCAACACTTTTAAAAATGTCCTGTTCAGACAAATTCCTGCCGCAAATAAGATGCACGCTGCCGGAATCAAAATAAAAAAGGCTGCATATCCTGTAAGTGTAACCAGATATTTCTCCAGAAAGATCACCATCAGAATGATCAAAAAATATGAGGCCAGATCTGCCAGTTTATTCGCCACGGGCGTGGTCGAATCACCTGGAATTGCTGCGATCGCTGTTGCCGCTCCAGCTGAGGCTGCTGTCAATTTTAAGACATCCGCCCTTTTCTCATCTAATGCAGCAATTGTTTTTTTATGGTTTTCCGGGGCGCTTGCCGCTTTTGAAAGAATCGTCATGGAAAAAAGCATGATCACCAATGCCATTCCCACCAGCGCTAACTTTTTTACATGATTTTTCTTCAGTATCTCTCTCATTTTATCCTCCTTTCAATCCCCGACGCTCTTCCGTCAGCAATTCCCCACAAACACATGCTCCAGATACTTCCTGGCCGTATCTGCAAGGCGGTACACCTGTCCTACTTCCGTCGCGTCCCGGTCTGTCATCTGATACCGGGGGAAAAATCGGGTCACGTGAAGCGGAATGTCCTTTCCCAGGGAGGCGATCCACCGCGCTTCCTCCTCCATTTCCTCGGTTCCGTCGTTCATCCCCGGCACGATCAGCGTGGTCAGCTCCACATGGCAGTCTGCCGCCGCACGGGTGATAAATGCCTTCTCCGTCTCCAGATCCCCGCCCAGTTTCCGGTAAGTCTCCTCCCGGAAGGCTTTCAGGTCAATGTTCATGGCGTCGATATACGGAAGGATCTCCTCCAATACCTCCAGGGACGCCGTGCCGTTGGTGACCAGCACATTGTCCATGCCCAGCTCCTTGATCAGCCGGGCAGAGTCGCGCACATATTCCCAGCCGACCAGCGGTTCATTGTAGGTGAACGCCGCCCCGATATTTCCGATTGCTTTATATTCTTCTGCTTTTTGCGCCAAAGCCTCCGGGGAAATGGATACCGCCCCGGCCTCTTCCGGCCCGGCCATGGATATCTCATGGTTCTGGCAGAAAGCGCACCGCAGGTTGCAGCCGTAACTCCCCACAGACAGGATCAGGCTTCCCGGCCGGTACCTGTGCAGCGGCTTTTTCTCAATGGGATCCAGCGCCAGGGACGTCACCTGGCCGTAATTGCTGCAGATGATCCGGCCGTTTTCATTTTTCCGCGCCCTGCACAGCCCTGTCTGCCCCGGCTCCAGGCTGCAGTGATGAATACATACCTGGCATGTCTCTTTCATAAATGTCCTCCCTGTTTTAATAATGCCGTACCACCTCAAACCGTTCCAGCTCCGCCTGTTCCTGCTCTCCGATCCCAGCTTTCTGCTTCGCGATGGCAATCTGCTCCTCCACCGTATCCACGCCTTCCAGGTTGGGAAGCAGCAGCCCTCTTCGATAGCCCTTTGTCACCACCACGCCGTATCGCTCCACATCCAGCTTGTCCGGGGAATCGATCTTTTCCGTATCTCCCAGCACATCCACGGTGATGGTCAGCTTGTCCAGCTCCTCCGGCTCTATAGGTGAAAAACGCGGGTCGCGGGAAGCCGCGCTGATTCCGTTTTCGATAATTTCCTGTGCAATGGATGGACAGACTGCCTGGATCGTGCCGATGCATCCCCGGAGCCTGCCTTCCTTTTTAATGGAAACGAATACGCCTGCCCTGCGGTCCTGCATTTCCCCGGGAAGCCCCTCCGGCATCCGGAGCTTCTTACCGGTACGGACATATTCCTCCACGGTGTTCCGGGCAAGCTGCACATATGCGTCCTCCTGCTGTCGCTGCTTCAAGATCCGGTTCCTCTCTTTCTCCTCATACTGGTCCTTCAAATTCCGATTCAGGTTCCTTCCTTTGATCTCATAAGTGCAGATGCCGTAGCCCACGCCAAATGGCCCTTCATAGGAAAGACGCCTGGCTTCCACTTCCGTCCGGTCCAGCGCCCCGGCCATGATGGTAAAGGAACGGTGCCCGCACTCCCCTGCCTTTTCGCAGAAATCCTCGGAAAACTCCAGCAGTTCCCCGAAATTGCCACTCTCCATGACCTGCATGACGCGGCTGTCGTACTCCGGGCCCTCCTTCTGGTAGCCGTAAGGGCCGTCTGATTTCAGCCTGTGGGACAGATCTCCGCTGGCAATGATCACAATCCTCCGGTCCAGCACCTCCGCAGTCTCCCGAATGCGCCTGCCCAGCTCATAATGCGCGGTCAGCGGGAGCCCAGAGAGGCCCACTCTCACCAGTTGATAGTCTTTCCAATATTGGTTTACAAAATACAGGGGCACCATGGTTCCGTGATCCAGCCGCCGGTCCCGCTCCCCGGCGGTTCCCGCGGGAAGGTCACCGGCATCCGCCAGCTTGCACAGATTGTCCACAAATTCCGTATCATAGCGGACCTCAAACCGCACCTGCCCCGCACCGAACTGACTGAAATCCCCCTTCGCGCCATTTCCCGGGGAGATATGGAAATAGTCCGCGTACATGACCTGGTGGGGCGAAAGCAGGACGATCGTCTCCGGCTTTAACTCGCCGATCCTGCGGCCTGCTTCGTGATACGCGTCAATGGTATCCTGAATCCTGCGTTCCTTCCCCCTGCCGATCTCCGGTACGATCAGCGGCGGGTGGGGCACCATAAAAGCTCCTGTGATCATGATGTTACCTCCTTTTCGAAAATGAGCGGCAACACGCATCACCGCTCTTTTGACAGTTCCAGATCCTTTTCCCTGAACTGCTGTCTCACGATTTTTACATTTCCATGATATGTCTTTTTCAGTGTTTTTACCAGATTGACATATCCAGGATTCGCCTTTAAATCCGGCGTGGAAGAGACAACGATGATTCTCCCGTAAATATGTGCAAACCCTTTCCAGAAATCTCTGTAAAGATTCAGTGTTTCCTGTATCTGCTTTAAAGCTTTCGGGACATCCACCCCCTTGAGTTCAATCAAAATCGCCGAACGTTCCTGAGAATGAACCACAAACAAAAAGTCGCACTTATTCAGCTTATCCGGCACTGATGAATCCACCACGATAATTCCCCCATCCATCCTGAAAGAAATAACCTGGTTTTTCATGCTGTTTTCGAGGATATATTTTTTCTTCTTTTCTTCACATTTGATCTCCGAGCGCCTGTCAGCAGATACGATACACCGCTCACTATGGTTGCCGCACTTTTCAGGATGTTTTCCAGATAACACTTCCTCTACACATAGTTCTAACCTATTACAGATCATTTTCCATCTCCATATCCATCAGTTTATCCAATTCCGAATTTGTAATCGCAGAAACTTCATCAATATAATCCGTATAAATCATATGGCTCTCGGTGTCAAGCAGAGACTCCACTGATCTTTCAAATTTTCCCACTTTATATGCCGCAAATGTATCATAAGAAATTCTCAGGTTTTTGGGAATCACATCCTTTTCATTTTTAGTATGCGCTCCTTCCACTTTTCCCGAATACAATAAAATATTGATTGAGGTAAGAATGTATGGGCTGTGGGTTGTCATGATCACTCTGCTCCCAGTCACATTTGACATCAGAGAAATAAGGCTGACCATGTCTTTTTGCGCAATAGGGAACAGATGTGCTTCCGGTTCTTCTATTATAAAATATGCATCTCTTTTTTCCAAAATAATAGAAAATGCGAGCATTAATATCCACAAGGCTTCCTGCTGCCCCGAGGAACCATACATCAGCTTTACCCAATGAGAATCATCAAAATAAATCTTTTCTCCATCACTTTCACTGGTATAATCTGCTTTTAAAATCCTTTTTATCAAACGATATGCATGGTCTAATGCATTATTATTAATCTGCCCTTTGACTGTTTTTGTATAAACCTCCACCATCTCCGGAATTTTACTTCCGAATTTACTTTTTGTAGTTCTGATCAGCCTGATAAATTCCTGCATAGTCAGATCCATCTCATCCACCGATACATCCTGAAGCTGTTCCGACATGGTTGCAAGCAGGCTTCTTCCGGCAGGTACGTATATGATTTCTGATTTATTTCCAAACAACGAAGACAGCACTTCATTTAAGTGCCGCTTCATAACACCCATGGCTGTAATATTGTCCATGATCGTGCTCACCTCATGGTCAAACTTGTTCAGGAACATATCTGCCGCTTCATTGATCAAAGCAAAAATTTCGTTTCGAAGTTCCATATCAAAAAAGAAACGCACATAACCATCCTCATTTAAAAATATGCGTATACTTTTCTTCTGAAAATAGTAATAAATTTCAAATTGCTGCATATGCTTCGTGGTTCCAAAGCAGCCCATAAATTGCTTTGTCAATTTTTTTAAATAATTATTGAAATATTCATTTTTATGATTTTCAGTGAATTGCTCCTGGCTCATCAGAAAATCCAAAGTATAATCCCTGATCTTCTGACAAAAATAAATAACTCTGCAGATTGTGCTTTTTCCTGACGCCTGCGCTCCTATAAAAATCTGGAATTTATCATTCAAGTCTATCCTGGCTTCATCAATTGGTCCGAAATTCTGTATCAAAATCTCATTTTTGCCCATAAATCACATGTTCCCCCTAAAGTAAAACTGTGCACGATTGCTTAATAATTCTGTTTATTCTAATCTTCTTCAAAGTCCACATAAATATCTCGGATATTCTTTTCTACTACCCTTGCTGTTTCATAATTACTTTGACAGGAGAAACTTCTCCTTTTTTAAAAAGTCCTGTCACTGAATAATCCAAATACTTTTTTCTGATTTCCTCATCAGCAACCCTGCCCTTAAATATAATTCTGCCTGCATCAGCTACTTCATTGTACGGAATGGTTTCCCGCACCTCACTTTCGGCTGGAAGCCATTTATCAATCTGATATACTTCTTTCACAATCCCATAAACAACGGCTAAAGCATAGTCTGCCTTCTCCACACTGGCAATCTTTCTCTTCCAGCATCCCCGCGTCACGTCATACAATTCAGTTTCGCTCATTCCCTTTCGAAACGACTTATTAATTTTGATAATTACGATATTTTCCCTGATTTCTTCCATTGTAAGCTTCTGTGGCGTACTTCTGCTGTGTTTCATTTCGTATCACCTTTACGATTTTTAAATTCCCTACGCATTTTTTCTATCATATGTATAGTTCTGTAACCCGTTCTAAACGATAATCCGGTTCATTTCAGGCATAGTATACACTATTTTTGATGTCAGGTAAAGAAATATTCACATTCCGCTGGAAAGATAAAAAGAAGAAAACTTTTCCGAGTCAAGACCACCGGCTTAGCCGGTGGCTTGCACTGCCCCTATAAGGGGCTATTACCTGCTTGCGCCTGGAAGGCGCACTGAGGGACTGCCAACTGCACCACATTTACAGCCGCCCTTAAAAGGGCTTCTTCAGTGCTTCCTTACTCCGGCGGAGCCCCAAAAGGGGCTTGCTGGTTTGCTTTGACTTCCTACCACCACTCCAAGTGGTTTATTTCTTGTGTTTCTTCACCGGCTCACCCGTAAACGGGTCGATGTATTCTACTAATGACATCTGATCGTATTCCAAATCCTCTTTTAGTTGATTCTGGATGTACGCTTTAATCGCAGCCGTATTCTTCCCCACTGTATCTACATAGGCCGACAAAAAAATTAGACCGACAAATTACAGAAAGAACCCTGTTTTTAAAGCATATTTATATTGATTTATCGGCCTAAAACCGTTGTAATAACTCCAAAGGAGGATTATTACAATGAAAAAATTTAATGTTTTTGATGAACTGGCATTTGATACAAAACAGAAGTTACTTTCTTTTTGTAATTATGCCCCCAAAACCCTATCTCGTTATGATAGTATTATTGAAATGCTCAAAGAAGTAATGGATGGCACAGAAATGGTATTCTCCCTTTCACGCGCCAAAAAATGGCTTGACTGTTTCATCGCATTTAACAACTACAGCGATTACACTTACAAAAAATATAGGAGGATCATTCTTCTTCTCAACGATAATTATATCGGAGAACTGAATTACTGGAAGATTTTTCCTTCCGTCCATCGTTTAATGCCGAAATCGGAAGATTTCCTGAAAACAGCCAGTCTTTATGAAGAACATCTGAAATCCTGTGAGTATGCAGAAAAAACTATTTATATCAGAATGTCATTTACCTATGGTTTCTTATACTATCTGGAATCAGTTGGAATTGACGATGTAAGACGGATTACAGCTTTTACAGTTTCTGATTATATTAGTTCCGCACACTTTAAGAACAGAGCGCCGAATGGAGTTTCAACAGAGATTATTGGAATCAGGCACTTCCTAAGGTTTCTTGAAGATAGAGATTTCATAAAAAAAGGCATTCATCATGCCTGCTTTAGCAGGAAGAATAAGAGCAGAAGGATCATTTCTACTTATACAGATAAACAGGTAGATATTCTCTGTGGAGAATATCAGGCACTACAGACGAACCTTAGAAACCGCGCTGCTTATCTGCTTGCGTTAAAATGCGGTCTGCGCACCTGTGATATTATGAACCTTAAATTCGAAAACATAAATTTTAAAGAAAGGACTATCCGTTTGGTTCAAAACAAGACGAAGGAGGTTCTGGTAATCCCTTTTGATACAGAGGTCTCGAATGCCCTTATCAGATATATTTTGGAAGAACGCCGGGAATGCAGCAGTAATTATGTTTTTGTTACAGTGACAGGACCTGTCAGAAAACTTACCCATCACTCGTCATTCAGGACAGAAACCAGATTCAGGGAGACTGATGAGTGTGACAGGCCCGTACATGACGGACTCCACATTCTCCGGAGAACTTATGCATCGGAACTGCTAAAATCGGGAATCAGTGTATCACTCATTGCTTCAGCCCTCGGGCATGCGGATACAGGTACTGTTGACCGGTATCTTGCGGTAGAGGAAGAAAAAATGAGGAAGTGCTCCCTCCCTATCGATGGGATTTCATATAAGGGAGGATTATACTAATGAGTGCCATAAAACAATATTTTCCTAACATGACGCAGACATTGCATAACCTTGGATACTCTCTTGATTATCTTGAACCGAATCTGACAGAACTGGATCTGTTCTATGATAAATCATATCCAGGGCAGTCTACGGTGACATTTGAATCAGCAACAGAATGGATCTATTTCAAAAAAACAGATTCGAAGAAACAGCTGCGTGAAAGAATTCTGACAGTAAAATATCTTTCCCGGTATCTGCTTTCAATAGGTATTGATGCTTATATACCTGATATTAAAGTGAAGGGGGATTTCCATAAACATCCTCAACTATTCAATGATATGCAGCTATGCCGCTTCTTTGCAGGTGCAGACAGGTTAAAAACCAATAAACGGTCGCCAAACCGGGAATATATAGCGCCCGTACTGTTTCGGGTAATATATGCATGCGGATTGAGAAACTCGGAAGCATGTACTATAAAAAAGAAAGATATTGATCTTAAGAAGGGGATTGTTAAAGTCATTCACTCTAAAGGCGACAAGGACAGGATCGTCTTCATGGATAGAATGCTGGCTGGCCTGTGCAATAGATTTGATATCGTTTATTCTTCTATACTGCCAGGGCGGGAGTACTTTTTTCAGATTTCAAGGAACCGGCTTCACCCAACGAAATATAACATAGATGACTGGTTTGACCTTATATTAAAGAATACTGGACTTGATAAAGAGTTTTCCGTCAAGCCAACAGTTCATGGTATGAGGCATCTTTTTGCAGTAAGAAGCATGAAAAAATGTCTGGAACAGGGAGAAAATTTGGGCAACTGGATCAAATATCTGAGTATATATATGGGACACGAATCGACAGAAGAAACCATGTACTATCTGCACATGGTAGAAGCTCTGATCCCCGAATATCAGGAAAAGATCAGCAGTATTACAGAAGGGATCGGGGTGGCCTATGAAGAATTCTGATTTGTTTTTCTTTGCAGTTAATGATTATATTGAGAGACTCAGACTTGATCTTAAAAGCGATAAAACTATCACAACTTATATGGAAGGCCTGCAAAGCTTTAGGTCCTACCTGTGTGACCAAATGGAAATGAATATCGAAAAAATCCGATTCAGCGATATTGATGACGATACAATCAGAAACTTCCTTAAGTACCTGATAGAATCCGGACATTCCCTGTCTACAAGAAACATTAAACTGATTTCGATAAAAGGATATATCAGATACTGTGCGGAAAAGGACATTACCTTATTGCCCTTGCAGCTAAAAGTTTCAAAGATTAAAACAAAGAAGGTTCAGCCAAAGAAACATAACTGGATAGCGTCAACACAGGTAAAGTGCCTGTTGGAACAGCCATCTAAAAATAGAATCGGCATCAGGGACCGATTCATTATGTTGATACTTTTTTCTACTGGGATGAGACTGAATGAACTGCTTGAATGCCGGATTGGCTCAATCCACATATGCGACAAAGATTCCTACATTTATGTCAAAGGAAAAGGGGGTAAAGAAAGGGTAGTTCCAATTACCAAAGAAACGATTGATAATCTAAAAGTGTATCTGGATCTTTTTCATAAAAATACCGATAATGATGATTTTCTCATATATACCATTCATGATGGGCGCAGACATAAAATGTCGGCTGATAATGTACAGAGGATTATCAATAAGTATGCCGGTATGGTCAGAAAGACTGATAGTGAATTTCCTAAACTCCATCCACATATGCTCAGGCATTCTTATGGAGCGATTTTATACAGAAACAACATGTCAAAAGCAGAGATTGCAAAACTATTAGGCCATGAACAGGAATCTACAACGGAAATTTATGTTGAGACCGATGTAGATATGCTTAGGAACTCCTTAAAATAAGTATTGTTTCAGACACTTGCCGGCATCACGGGGTTTTCACCGCAATCCCTTGTAAACACTGGGTTTCCGGAACATTTATAACCTCTTTTTACTTCATTAAAATATGAATAAACTTTAAATACGTTAGTGACAAATTAGCGACAAAATCCACGGTCCGGAATAAACTTCAATTCCGGGCCGTGGGCGTCTTTAATCCAGTGTACAAATAAAGACATATTGCCTTCTGTTTCTTCTAAGTAAACTCCGCAATGAAATATTCGGAAATAAAATTTTTGGAATATAATACAGGAAAGCTGTCTAATACTTCTAATTCTGATTATTTTTCATATTATATCCCCGCATCATATCCTAGCTCTGAAATGATTGTTGCCTATAATTGGCATGGGAAAAGCGGAGGAACTTTTAGTGTTATGGGAAGAGGGAGAACAGTTTGGATACAGGCAGAACCAGGTTTTACGGTTGATAATATTATGCTTTTATTAATCTATAAAGATAAATAAATCCATAAAATTCGATTTTACTATTCATTTGGTTTGCTTGTTTTTATTTTTCATCAATTACACCGATTTTAAGTAAATTTGGGATATTTATAAAACCTTATAGTAATATATTGAGTGTAATTTGTATAAGCCCACCATTTATTATTAGCATAACTAACGGTACAAAAAAATGAAGTAGTACCAGACATAGTGACTACAGTTGGGATATAATCAGCAGTACCTGGCGCTCCAACTATTTCTGTTGATACATCTTTTTGACACAGCGTCCGTGTGTTTATAAACCCAAAAGCGCTTTTTGAGGATTCCCATGCGGAGTTTACTAAGGAAATTTACAGAAAACAGGCAGGATTTCTCCCGCCTATCATAGAAAAGTAAAATTGATAAAAATTCAAATATATTCAGCTGCATTATTCTTTTTCCAGCGTGAGCTGCAGTCGATCCAATCCGTTCACATCATCACCGGCACCCCCGTCTTCATTGTCATATTCCCATTTTAAGTAATCTCTTCCGGACGGAGCGACTCTGTACTTCGCTTTGTAATATCCTGTTGCTTCTGGATTCGGTGTATCATAATATACCGTTACGCCAATGACATAATCCGACAGATCTGTATTCTGCTGATTCTTTCCCAGCTCTCCCTGGCTTTTCAAATTCAACTGGAACCATCCCACAGGACCAAGATTCTCAACCTGCACATTCCGGATCAAATGACCTGGGATGCCTGCGAAGTCATCACCGCACCCATCTGAGCATGACAGACCGTGCATCCACTCCAACCATCCATCCTCCTCTGTGTAAACACGATATTCCGGTATGGGTACATCAGCTTTTAGAATCTCAACAACGATGTCGCCAC
>CATLCV010000194.1 GCA_949893755.1 uncultured Lachnospiraceae bacterium
ATGACGTCCTTTGCCCGGGCATCTCCCAGATCGAACACGTTGTAGATCATTTCCTTCTCTTCGGATTCGATCACACCGTCCTCATGGCTGACGTCTACGATCGTGCGGAGTTCATCCTCAGTCATGGTATTGTTCTTCGCGTTCGGATCGATCCGAAGGAGGAATAATACCCCGCGGGAAAGTATATTTACAATGAATATGACCGGAGTCATGACCGTCATAAATATCTTGATGATCGGAATGTATGCCAGCGAAAGCTTGCTGGAATTGATCGTGGCCGCATTCTTCGGTGTGATCTCGCCGAATATGAGGATCGCCACGGTCAGGATACCGGTTGCGATGCTGACCATTGCCCCGCCCAGACGGTATGCCAATGTGGTCGTCAGGGATGCGGCGTACAAATTCACGATGTTGTTGCCGATCAAAATAGCGCTCAGCATCTTGGGAGAATGATTCTCCGTGATATCCAGCACGGTTGCCGCCCGCTTATTGCCATCCTCTGCAAGGGAACGCATCTTGATCTTGCTTACCGTGGTAAGCGCTGTCTCCGCAGAAGAGAAAAAGGCTGATAACAATAACAGGATAAATAATATGATAAATTGTATGGCGTCACTAGGGTCCAATGATATCTTCAACTCCTTTTACTTTGAACTTGACGAGTATACCAGATTACTATACATCATTCCGGCGAAATTTGCAAGTTGAATTTCAATCCGTTTTATTGTATATTAAATTTAACAGAGAAAGCTGTTAGAAAAATGAATGGAGACGGTGTATGGATTTGTATCAGGAATTATGCGGGATACTGGGAGAAGAGAATGTATTTACAAAAGAGCCGATGAGCAGGCATACCACGTTCCGGGCAGGCGGTCCGGCAGATTTCTTTGTGACGCCTGAGAAGGAAGGGCAGGTCCGGAAGACCCTGTTTCTCTTGAAGGAGGCGAGGGTTCCGTGCTACATCATGGGAAACGGTAGCAACCTTCTGGTAGGGGACGGGGGTTACCGGGGAGTGATCCTGCAGATCTGCAAAAAGATGAACCGGATCCGGATCCAGGATACCGTGATCCAGGCCCAGGCCGGAGCGCTTTTGTCAAAAATTGCGGCAGAGGCCCAGGCAAAGGGGCTGACCGGGTTTGAATTTGCCTCCGGGATCCCGGGGTCGCTGGGGGGCGCGGTGATGATGAACGCCGGGGCTTACGGCGGGGAGATGAAGCAGGTGCTGACCCAGGCCCAGGTTCTGAACGCGTCCGGACAGATCGAGGATGTTCTGGCGGAAGAGATGGAGCTGGGCTACCGGAGCAGTGTATTTTCCAGGAACGGCGGTGTGATCCTCAGCGCGTCCATCCAGCTGGAGCCGGGGGATCCGCCGGCGATCCAGAGCCGCATGGAGGAACTGAAATATCTGCGTACCTCCAAGCAGCCTCTGGAATATCCCAGCGCCGGAAGCACGTTCAAACGGCCGGAGGGGTATTTTGCAGGGAAGCTCATTCAGGACGCGGGCCTGAGAGGATTCCAGGTGGGCGGAGCCCAGGTGTCGGAGAAGCACTGCGGGTTCGTGATCAATAAGGACCAGGCTACGGCAATGGATATCCGCTCTCTGATGGAGCAGGTATCGGAAAAGGTCTATGCGCAGTTCGGAGTCCGGCTGGAGCCGGAAGTGAAGCTGATCGGAGAATTTTAGTCGTTAGCGGAAAGGACGGATGATGGGGCGGATGAGATTTGTCATAGTAACGGGAATGTCGGGGGCCGGGAAGTCCACCGCATTGAAGATGCTGGAGGACATGGGATATTTCTGTGTGGATAACCTGCCCATCCAGCTGATGCCGAAGTTTGCGGAGATGCTGATGCTGCCGGATGCGGAGATCAGCCAGGCGGCGCTGGGGGTGGACATTCGGAACGGCCAGGCACTGGACGGGATCGAAGAGCAGCTCTCCCATATGGACGATCAGGGGATCCAGTATGAGATCTTGTTTTTAGATGCAAGGGACAACGTACTTGTCAAACGGTACAAGGAGACACGCAGGCAGCATCCTTTGGGCGGTATCGGCAGGGTGGATATCGGGATCGCGAAAGAACGGGAACGGATCGCGTTCTTAAAAATGCGCGCCACGTATATACTGGATACAAGCAAGATGCTGACCAGGGAATTGAAACAGGAGCTGGAAAAGATCTTTGTGGAAGGAAAGGAATTCAAAAACCTGTACATTTCCGTGATGTCCTTCGGCTTCAAATATGGGATCCCGCAGGACGCGGATCTGGTCTTTGACGTGCGTTTCCTGCCCAATCCTTACTATATAGAAGGTCTGAAGGAAAAGACAGGGAATGACCGGGAGGTACAGGAGTATGTCCTGGACAATGAACGGGCGCAGACTTTTGTGGAGAAGCTGGAGGAGCTTATGGATTTCCTGCTTCCGAATTATATTCTGGAGGGAAAGAACCAGCTTGTGATCGGGATCGGATGTACCGGAGGGAAGCACCGTTCCGTTACACTGGCAAATGTCCTGTACCGGCATATGGAAAAGAAAGAAAATTATGGTGTGCGGATCGAACACAGGGACATTGAAAAGGATGCCATTGTAAAAGCACACTGAAAGGCGGAAGGGGACATGTCATTTTCTGGGAACGTAAAGGAAGAACTTTCCAGGAGCCTGAGCCCGGCCAGACACTGCCAGATCGCGGAATTAGCGGCTTTGCTGAGTATTTGCGGTTCGATTTCCATAGACAGCGGGAACCGGTACCGTTTAAAAATCCACACGGAAAATCAGGCTGTTGCAAGAAAAGTCTTTACATTGATCGAAAAAACATTTAATATAGATGCTGATATCTCAATTCGGAAGAACATGACGAAGAAGAGCGTCGTCTATGCAGTGATCGTCAGGCGCCATGTCGATGCACTGCGGATCCTTCAGGCGGCGAAGCTGATCGACGAGCCTGAGAGGGCGTTTGACGAGGTGCGTATCGCGAATCCGATCGTGGTCCAGCAGACCTGCTGCAGGCGGGCATTTATCCGGGGAGCCTTTCTGGCTGCAGGCTCGATGAGCGACCCGGCGAAGTCCTACCATTTTGAAATCGTCTGCGGGGCGGAAGCGATGGCGGTACAGATTCAGAAGCTGATCTGCAGCTTTTCGATGGACGCCAAGATCGTGCCGAGAAAGAAGTCATACGTCGTGTATCTCAAGGAAGGGTCTCAGATTGTAGATATCCTGAATGTCATGGAAGCGCATGTCTCTTTGATGGAACTGGAGAATGTCCGGATTTTGAAGGAGATGCGCAACACGGTGAATCGTAAGGTAAACTGTGAAACTGCAAACATTAACAAAACCGTCTCCGCTGCGGTGAGGCAGATGGAGAATATTACATACTTGCGCGACACTATCGGTTTTGAAAAACTGCCGGAAGGACTGGAAGAGGTGGCGCTCGCCCGTCTGTCCCATCCGGACGCATCACTGAAAGAGCTGGGGGGAATCTTGTCTCCGCCGGTCGGGAAATCTGGAGTGAATCACAGACTTCGAAAGCTGGAGGAATTGGCAGAAAAAGTGAAACAAGAACAAGGAGGATCAGGACTATGATTGAAATGCCAGTTGTCGTAAGACAGGAAAAGGGGCTTGACGGAAGGCCGATCGCATTATTGGTACAGGAAGCAAGCCAGTATGCAAGTAAGGTGTATATCAAGGTAGAAGACAAAAGCATCAATGCCAAGAGTATTATGGGGATGATGAGTCTGAGCCTTTCAGAAGGGGAGGAGGTTACGATCTTCACAGAGGGAGAAGATGAAGAAAAAGCAGCAGAGGGGATCAAGACATTTTTTATGACATCAAAATAATTTCATAGTGTTTTCCGGGTATACCTTGGGTATAATATTCTGTCTGTAAGTTCATATTTTTTGTAACAGGGCATGACAGAATCGGAGTTTTGCCTGTATGGGGAGATGTAAGAATTATGAAGAAGATGCTGTTTATTTATAATCCGAATGCAGGGACCGGTGTATTAAAACCGAAGCTTGCGGATGTGATCGATATCCTGGTAAAAGGCGGCTATGATGTTACCACATATCCGACCCAGTGCTATCACGACGCATTGGCGAAAACGGTCACTTATACGGAGGAGTATGACATCATTGTATGCAGCGGCGGGGATGGGACGCTGGATGAGGTGGTGACAGGGGTTTCCAAGCGGGGAGGACATGTGCCGATCGGATATATTCCGGCCGGTACGACCAATGACTTCGCGCACAGTCTGCACATTTCCAGCAATATCCTGGAGGCGGCGGATGTAGCGGTGAACGGAGTGCCGTATCCCTGCGATGTGGGGAAGTTTAACGACGATTATTTTGTTTATATTGCGGCATTCGGCCTGTTTACGGATGTATCCTACGGGACGAAGCAGAGCATGAAGAACGTGCTGGGGCATCTGGCATATATCCTGGAAGGCTCCAAGCAGATCTTTAATATTCCGTCATACCATGTTCGGGTGGAGCATGACGGAGAGGTGATCGAGGACGATTTCATGTTCGGCATGGTAACAAATTCCCGGTCGGTAGGAGGATTTAAGGGGATTATCGGAAAGGATGTCATATTTGACGACGGACTGTTTGAGGTGACGCTGATCAAGACACCGAAGAATCCGATCGCCTTGAATGAGATCATTGCTTCGCTGGTGATCAAGCAGATCGATTCCAATCATGTATATTCCTTCCGTTCCGGCGAGATTCATTTTGAGTCGATCGAGGAGATCCCGTGGACGCTGGACGGTGAATTCGGCGGGGAGCACGACAGCGTGACGATTCTTAATAAGAAGCAGGGCCTTCTGATCATGGTCAAGGAAGATACCAAAGCGCATCTGGAGGAAAAGAAGGAAGAACTGCTGGAGAAGATCAAAGAGGAAGAAGGACTGGAAATCGAATAAAGAGAATGAAAAACAGCGGAGGCTTTGCGCGCCGCTGTTTTTTTGCAAAGGCTGAGTCGTAAACCTTAATGGTTTCATTTCCTTAGAAACAAAGAACCGCCCCGCTGCAAGCATGCGGGTTATTAGACTCTCGAAAAAAATAAAAAAAGAAGCTCCGCATAATCAGCGGAGCTTTGGGGAATCATAATGACTCCAAGGGGAATCGAACCCCTGATTCCAGCGTGAGAGGCTAGCGTCTTAACCGCTTGACCATGGAGCCATACTCTGCGGATGCTTCCAAGTTTTAAAGCCCTTCTGCATCACAAGCAAGATTGATTATAGCACATGATTTCCAATAGTGCAAGCATAAATTTATTTTTTTATGCAAATTGATTTTAAATTCTTTCTGGAATTGTTTGGCAGAAATGGTTTACATTCCTACGTTCATTTGGTAGTATGGAACTATCAGAATTAAGGTGACTGTCCGGCCCGGGCATGGCACGGAAACAGTTACGGATTCAGCAATATAGAATGAGGAGGCTGACAACATGAGAATTATTAAGGCAACTGACTACAAGGACATGAGCAGGAAGGCGGCGAATATCATCTCCGCACAGATCATTATGAAGCCGGACAGCGTATTGGGTCTGGCTACAGGCTCTACACCGATCGGACTGTACGAGCAGCTTGTGGAGTGGTACAACAAGGGAGATCTGGATTTTTCAAAGATCTCGACCGTGAACCTGGACGAGTATAAGGGTCTGAACCGGGAAAATGACCAGAGCTATTATTATTTTATGCATGACCATCTGTTCAATCATGTGAACATCCGTCCGGAATGTACCAATGTGCCCAATGGTATGGAGCCGGATTCCGAGAAGGAATGCAAGAGATATGAAGCGCTGATCGACAGCCTGGGCGGTGCGGACCTGCAGCTTCTGGGACTGGGTCATAACGGCCATATCGGATTCAATGAACCTGCGCCTGTATTTGAGAAGGCGACTCACTGCGTAGACCTGACCGAAAGCACGATCGAAGCAAACAAGCGCTTCTTTGCGTCTGCGGATGAGGTGCCGAAGCAGGCTTACACGATGGGAATCGGAACGATCATGAAGGCAAAGAAGATCCTGGTGGTTGTCAGCGGAGAGGACAAGGCGGAGATCGTTGCAAAGGCATTTTCAGGGGACGTGACTCCGGAAGTGCCGGCTTCCATCCTGCAGATGCATCAGGATGTGACCGTGGTTGCGGATGAGGCGGCGCTTCGGGTGCTGTGCAAGTAAGGGCCTGTTTCAAGCTGCCTGCGGCGGGGATGGGCCTGTCATGACCTTGCGCTGCCGCGGCAGACAGATTATGGGAAAGTGATGAGGCATAGAAGATGGTAATAAAAAATGTATTGGTCTATGGAGAAGACCAGGTTTTTACAGAAGGCGAGATTTATATCAAAGAAGGAAAATTTGCGGCGGAGGCGGCAGGGAACGAGGAGACCGTGGACGGGGAAGGCTGCTTTGCCATCCCGGGGCTGGTAGATATTCATTTCCACGGCTGCGTCGGGGATGATTTTTGCGACGCATCGGCAGAAGCTATTGGACGAATGGCGGAGTATGAGGCATCCAACGGGATCACATCAATCTGTCCTGCGACTATGACTCTGGAGGAGAAGCTGCTTCATGAGATCATGAGTACGGCAGGAGAGTACCGGAAGCAGAAAGACGATGCGGATGGAAAAGCAAAGCTGGTGGGCATCAATATGGAAGGGCCGTTCATCAGTGTCAAAAAGAAGGGCGCACAGGCGGCAGACCACATCCGGCCCTGCGACGCACCGCTGTTTCGGAAGCTGCAGGAGGAATCCGGCGGACTGATCCGGCTGGTGGACATTGCGCCGGAAACCGAAGGGGCAATGGAATTTATAGACGAGGTAAAGGGCGAGACCGTCATTTCCATCGCGCATACGACGGCGGATTATGATACCGCGTCGGAAGCGCTGGAAAGAGGGGCAAGCCATGTGACCCACCTGTACAACGCCATGCCGCCTCTGAACCACCGGGATCCTGGCGTGATCGGCGCAGCACGGGACGCGCAGGACTGTCATGTGGAGCTGATCTGCGACGGCATCCATATCCATCCTTCCGTTGTGCGCGCCACCTTCGAGATGTTCGGGGCAGAGCGGGTCATCCTGATCAGTGACAGCATGAGGGCCACCGGACTGACAGACGGACAGTATACGCTGGGCGGGCAGGACGTGTATGTGAAGGGAGCGAAAGCTACCCTGGCAGACGGAACCATAGCCGGTTCCGCGACGAACCTGATGGGCTGCCTGCGCAGGGCGGTCATGGATATGGAGATCCCGCTGGAAACCGCGGTGGGCTGCGCGACCGCCAATCCGGCCCGGGAGATCGGGATCTATGACAGGTGCGGAAGCATCACACCGGGGAAGGATGCGGACCTGGTCCTGCTGGACAAGGACCTGCAGGTGAAGGCAGTGTATTTGAATGGAAGAAAGCTTGCGAAATGATCAATATGGGCGGCTGTGACTGACAAAAGAAGAGGAGCGGTACAACAATGATAAAAGTAAAGGAATACAGGGGCCATATCCGGAACTGGGAAGCGCTGTGCGGGGAACTGGGGATTGACCGTTCACTGTCCCGTGATGAGCGTGAACCGGCGATCCTGGCGGCGGCATACAAGGCATGGGGATGCCGGATGGCGGATCATCTGTATGGGATGTTTGCGTTTGCGCTGTGGGACGAGGAAGAAGAGACGCTCTTCTGTCTCCGGGATCAGTTCGGGACGAAGCCCTTCTATTACTATCAGACAGAGGATGGAAGGCTGCTTTACGGCACCACGATCCGAGGGATCATGGAACAGCCCGGATTTGTGAAGGAACTCAACGAGGATATGCTGCAGATCTATCTGACTCTGACCTACGGCGCAGGAGAGGATACCTTTTTTAAAGGCGTAAAAAAGCTGCTTCCAGGGCGTTTCTTGATCTGGAAGGACGGGAAGCTCACGGTGGAGCGCTATTGGACGCCCGAATTTCATCCGGATGAGAGCAAGTCTCTGAAAGACTGGGCGGAAGAGATCCACAGCACCATCCAGCAGATCATGCCGGAGGTGAAATCGGCGGACGAAACGGCAGAATCCTTCCTGTCCGGCGGTGTGGACTCTTCCTATGTGCTGGCCATGTCCGACGCGAAGACGGCGGATACCTGCGGCTATGCGGAGGAACGCTTCGACGAGTCCCGGCTGGCGGCGGAGACCGGAAGGATCCTCGGCCGGGAATGCTTCCGGAGCCTGATCACGCCGGACCAGTACTTTAGTATGGTGCCCTATGTCATGTACCATATGGAGCAGCCGCTGGGGGATGCCTCGGCCATCGTGTTTGCCATTGCGTGCCAGGATACGGCAAAGCACACGAAGCTGTGCTATTCCGGGGAAGGGGCGGATGAATTTTTCGGCGGCTATAATATGTATCGCAACGCGGAGCGCTACGGGGAGAATCTGAAAACCTTTTACGTGGGCAATACCAATATCATGAAGGAAGACGAGAAGAAGCGGATTCTGAAACGGTATGATGAGACGAACCTGCCCATTAACCTGGTCAAGGAGATCTATGAAGAGATCGAAGGGCTTGACCCGCTGTCCAAAATGTCGGATATCGACATCCAGATCTGGCTGGAAGGGGACATCTATCTCAATGTGGACATGATGAGCACGGCGGCCGGTCTGGAGATCCGGATGCCGCTGACGGACCGGAGAATTTTTGACATTGCTTCCCGGATGCCCTCCCGGTATAAGGTGAACGAAGAGCAGAACAAGGTGGCCTTCCGTACCGCGGCAGCAAAGGTGCTGCCGGAGGAGATCGCCTTCCGCAAGAAGCTGGGATTTATTGTGCCGATCCGCATCTGGATGGCGGACGATCGGTATAACCAGGACGTGCGCAGGTTGTTCCGCAGTGAGATCGCGGAGAAGTTCTTCCGTGTGGAGGAGATCAACGGGATTTTTGAGGATTACATAGGGGGTAATTCGGACAACTGGAGGAAGGTGTGGACGATCTATACGTTCCTTGTGTGGTATGAGGAATATTTTGTGAAGCGGTAAAATTTAAGATTGTCTTTTTTTTGATAATGGGATATAATGGTACAAGAGTCAAAAATATTTCCCGCCGGACAAAGCGGCGGGGTGGGAGAATTGGAGGAAAGTTATTATGTTAGTATCAGCAAAAGAAATGCTTCAAAAAGCAAAAGCAGGCCACTATGCAGTCGGACAGTTCAACATCAACAACCTGGAGTGGACAAAGGCCATCCTTCTGACAGCAGAAGAGTGCAAGTCCCCGGTGATCCTCGGCGTGTCTGAGGGCGCAGGCAAGTACATGGCTGGATATAAGACTGTAGTCGGCATGGTAAACGGTATGCTGGAAGAGCTGAAGATCACGGTTCCGGTTGCTCTGCATCTGGATCACGGCAGCTACGACGGATGTATGAAGTGTATTGAAGCAGGCTTCTCATCCATTATGTTTGACGGTTCCCATTTCCCAATCGAAGAGAACGTAGAGAAGACAAAAGAGCTGGTGAAGATCGTCAATGAAAAGGGAATGTCCCTGGAAGCAGAAGTCGGCGCGATCGGCGGAGAAGAAGACGGCGTGATCGGCAAGGGCGAGTGCGCGGATCCGGAAGAGTGCAAGAGGATCGCTGACCTGGGAATCGACTTCCTGGCGGCAGGTATCGGCAACATCCACGGAAAATATCCGGCAAACTGGGAAGGCTTAAGCTTTGAGACTCTGGATGCCATCCAGAAGCTGACAGGGGACATGCCTCTGGTGCTTCACGGCGGTACAGGAATCCCGGCTGACATGATCAAGAAGGCAATCTCTCTCGGCGTTGCGAAGATCAATGTAAATACAGAGTGCCAGCTTTCCTTTGCGGCAGCAACAAGAGAGTATGTAGAAGCAGGAAAGGACCTGGAAGGCAAGGGATTCGATCCGCGTAAGCTTCTGAAGCCGGGCTTTGACGCAATCCAGGCGACCGTAAAAGAAAAGATGGAATTATTCGGCTCTGTTGGAAAGGCCTGAAAAAAAGTTTAATTTTTACTTGCCTTTTTGGAAGGATTGAGTTATACTGACAGACGTAGAAAAGAACGAGGACGTTCCAAGAATGCTTGGAGTGTCCTCTTTTACTTTCAAGCAGAAAGGAAGGAATTATGAGCACAGAATTTTTCAACGTAGCAGATATTTTTGGGGAAAATGTATTTAACGATACGGTGATGCAGGCGCGTCTGCCGAAGAAAGTGTACAAGAACCTGAAAAAGACGATTGAAGAGGGGAAGGAACTGGATCTTGAGACAGCGGATGTGATCGCCCATGAGATGAAGGAATGGGCCATTGAGAAGGGCGCGACCCACTACACCCACTGGTTTCTGCCTCTGACCGGTGTGACGGCCGAGAAGCATGATTCATTCATCTCCGCCCCGCTTTCCAGCGGAAAGATCCTGATGAGCTTTTCCGGAAAAGAGCTGATCAAGGGAGAGCCGGATGCATCCTCATTTCCGTCAGGGGGCTTGCGCGCTACCTTTGAAGCAAGAGGATATACAGCGTGGGACTGCACCTCTCCCGCATTTGTGAGACAGGACGCGGCAGGCGCTACACTCTGTATCCCGACGGCATTCTGTTCCTATACAGGAGAAGCGCTGGATCAGAAGACGCCTCTCCTGCGATCCATGGAAGCCATCAACGTACAGGCGCTCAGGCTCCTCCGTCTGTTTGGAAATACCACCTCCAAGAAGGTCACCCCGTCCGTAGGTCCGGAGCAGGAATATTTCCTGGTGGATGCGGAAAAGTTTGAGCAGAGGAAAGACCTGATCTATACCGGACGTACCCTGTTCGGCGCCATGCCGCCCAAGGGGCAGGAGCTGGATGACCATTATTTCGGCACCATCCGCCAGAGGATTGCGGGCTTTATGCGGGACGTGAATATCGAACTGTGGAAGGTGGGTGTGACGGCCAAGACCCAGCATAACGAGGTGGCGCCGGCACAGCATGAGCTGGCTCCCATCTATGCGGAGGCCAACATTGCGGTGGACCACAACCAGATCGTGATGCAGACCCTGAAGCGGGTGGCGTGCCAGCACGGGATGAAGT
>CATLCV010000195.1 GCA_949893755.1 uncultured Lachnospiraceae bacterium
ATAAAAAACGTTTCAGAAAGGAATCGAGAGCTATGAACGAAGCAGTCATTGAAGCCAGAGACATTACCAAGCAATACAAAGACCTGGCGGCCCTGGATCATGTGGACCTTACCGTCCGCCGGGGCGATATCTACGGATTGATCGGGGATAACGGAGCCGGAAAATCCACATTTTTAAAGCTGGTCACAGGACAGATTTTTCCCACAGGCGGCTATATCCGCCTCTTTGGAAATGAGGATGAAAAAGCAGTACAAAAAAGCCGTTCCCGTATTGGGGCACTTGTGGAAAATGCCGGATTTTTCCCGAAAATGAGCGTGGAAAAAAATCTGGAATACTACCGGATCCAGCGCGGGATCCCCGGAAAGGACAGGGTGGAGTCGGTGCTTCACACCGTCAATCTTCTGGAAAAAAGAAAGGCAAAATGCGAAAAGCTGTCCATGGGGATGAAGCAGCGCTTCGGCCTTGCCCTTGCCCTCTTAGGGGAACCGGAGCTGCTGGTGTTAGATGAACCCATCAACGGGCTGGATCCAAGCGGCATCATCGAGATGCGCGCGCTCCTGCAGAGGCTGAACCAGGAAAAACGGATCACCATCATCCTGTCCAGCCACATCCTGTCGGAGCTGGAGCAGATCGCGACAGTATACGGATTCATGAGCCATGGCTTTATGCTGGAAGAGATTTCCGCAGATGCGCTCTATGAAAAATGCACCAGTTACATTGACCTTCGCCTGTCAGAAGCGGATAAATATACAGCACTCCTGGAAAAGGAATTCCCGAATACAACATACCGGGTCCTGCAGGACACAACTGTCCGGATCATCAATCCCACGGAGGAGCCAGCCCGGTACGGCCGCCTGGCATATGAGCACGGGATCGGCGTGCAGGGGCTGGACGCGCATCACATGTCGCTGGAGGATTATTACGTAAATATCAAGAACAGGGGGAAACTGTAATGGCAAATTATATGAAAAGTGAATTTTACCGGATCCTGCATGGAAAGACGATCTACTTACTGACCCTGACTTTGACATCGCTCCCGGTCCTCATGAATGTGGTGCTTTTTCTGTTTATGACCTATGCGCCCGGATTTTATTATGGAACCGTGCGTTTTTCCTTTATCTTGCCAATCTCAGATATGCAGGTATTCTATATCGGCGGTTTTCTGATCGTGATGCTTTTATCCTCCGATGAATATAAAAACGGAGTCATGAAAAATGCGGTTGCAGGCGGAATGAACCGGATCCACATTTTCATCGGGAAATGCATCGTATACGGGATCGTTGCCATGATCAGCGCGGCCGCGATCCTTGCAGTCTATATTTTAACCACGTATGCTCTGCTGGAAGCGGATTTTTCCGTGCCTCTGGAATCCACGCTTCCATTGAAAGTACTGCTCACAGGCGCGGCGGCGAATTTACCGTTTTCATTGGCTTCGGTGGTTCTGACCGTGGCGCTGAACCAGATCTTTCAGAAGGAGATCCAGGTGAGCATCGGCTGGGCCTCTGTGACGTACCTGATTCCGCTGGCCGTTCAACTGCTGGGAATGCAGATTCCGCTGTGCGCCCGGATCGCCCGCTGGCTGCCATGGAATTTTCTGAGTACAGAAGTGAGCGTGGCATTTGGCAGCATGCAGATTGATGCGCTCTGGATGCACCCGGAAGGCTTCCTGAAGGAAATGACCGTAGGCGCGGTTGGGATCTTTTTGTTTGGCGCATTGGGAATCTGGGGGATTCACAAGAAAGATATTTCCTGATTGAAAAGGAACGCGGCGTCTGCAGGTGCAAATGTTTTGTTCAAATGGTGCTGCCGCCGGAATATGTAAAATCGCTTTGATATGAGGTGAATGCAAAAAATGTTTGGAATTGTTCTGGCAGTTGCGGTCTGCACCGCGTTTTACTGCGGTATACGGTATGCCCGGCTGAAACGGAGCATACGGGAACTCAATCAAGACCTTGCGGATATCACGCGGCAGATCGAAGGAAACCGGATCCTTAAGCTGTATGCTCCCCAACGTGAAATGGAAGAACTGCTGGTCACGCTCAACCGAACTCTGGAACAGATCCGGGCAGAACGCATTTCCTATGAAAAGCGGGAGCGGGAATTTCAAAGACAGCTGGAGGATATCAGCCATGACCTGCGTACCCCGCTGACCGCCATTCAGGGTTACTTAAAGCTTATCGACCGGGATGGTCTGGACAGCGAAGAGCAGGAATACCTGGAAGTGGTTCAGCGCCGGTCGGCACACCTCCAGCATTTGATCAACCAGTTTTACGAATTTTCCACATTGGCTTCCGGAAACTTGAAAATGGAACTGCAGCAGGTGGACCTGGCCCGCATGTGCCGGGAGCAGGTGCTGGGATATTATCAGCAGTTCGAGGACGCAGGCATTGAGGTGCAGGTTCATATCCCGGAAAAGCCGGTGCTCATCCGGGCAGATGAAGATGCGCTGTCCCGGATCATCGGCAACCTGCTGCAGAATGCGGTCCGCTACGCAAAGCATCAGCTGGTAGTGGAGGTCAGGGAAGCAGAAAGTCCTGTACTGATCTGCAGGAATGACGCGGAGAGCCTGACCAGGGAGGATGTACGCCGGATGTTCGACCGGTTTTACACCGGAGACCGCGCCAGAAGCCAGGGCGGAACCGGACTAGGGCTGGCGATTTCCCGCCGGCTGGCCGAGCAGATGGGCGGCAGCATGACAGCGGAATGCGGGGAGATAGACCGTGGCATGCCAATGCAATGCATGTGGCTGACGATAAAAACCGTGTTCCAAAGCAGAGAACTATATAATTTCAAAAAGGTGTAAAGTTCTTTGAAAATGATATGATCCATTTTTCAAGCAGGGATGATGTATTGACAGTATTGATCCATCTGGGATATCTGGCATATGATGCGGATACAGAAGAAGTGTATGTTCCGAATGAGGAGGTGCGTTCCGCCTTTGTCAGGGCTGTCAAGAAGAATAAATGGAAGAAAGCAGGATGAGCAGATAAAGCTTAAAAAACAGACAACCAAATATTCCCGATACAAAAGCCAGGATTTATAGTACAAATCCTGGCTTTTTGCATTTCATAAGTTAGCGGACTTCAAAAAAATGGCGGAAATCCGCTTTTTTTTCACTCAATTATCGGAAGAGCATGGAGATGGAAATTGTTAAAATAGACTCATAAAGAAACAAGCAAACCATAAAAAACAGGGAGGTAAAAACGTGTTTGATAATTTTTTGATCAGAAAAGACAGTCTGGAAAATGAGACAGACGAAAGCGGAAAGGTCATCGGCTTCAAATTTGCGGCGCGCAATGCGAATTACAGAGGAGTCTATCTTTCGCTCCACAACGGATACTACATCAAGGTAGATGGAGTACAGTACAAAAGGGATGTTCAGACCTTTGAGATTAACGGAAAGAAACCGCGGACCTTTGAAGAGATCAAAACCGCGGTATGGGAGCACTGGGACTATGATGATGAGGGTATCATCCATGTGGCAAAGGAAGGCGGCCTCACGCCGGGAATCCATAAGATTGAATTTCAGCAGTCCGTACTTGCGGCTTACGGGTATTTTCCTACCGATGAGGAATGGGTAAAATGCCCGCCGGAGCCGGGAACAGGCGCTGGTTCTGATAAAACAAAGAACATTGTAACATATGAACTGGAATTGCAGTAGAAAGATTTACATTTCATCAGGAGGAGAAAACAAAAATGGGAAAAATAAAAAGAGGCGTATCCCTGTACAGTTATCAGCAGGCGCAGTTTTTCAAAGAATTGGATCTGGAGGGGCAGATCAGAGAAGTGGGAACCAATCTGTACGGTGCGGACGGCATTGAGCTTTTGGACGAGATGGCGCTCCGCCGTTATCCGAATCCGCCGGAGGAATTTTTCGGTCGGTGGTTTGAATGGATGGAAAAATATAATACTACACCAGTCACAATGGATGTATTCTGTGATGTACTGCAATTTCGGGATCATGTGATGAGCTATTCCGAATGTGCGGACAGGCTGAAAAGTGATATCCGGCTGGCAAAAAAAATGGGATTTAAAAATGTACGTACACTGGCAACCACACCTGCCGAGGTCATGATCGAGGCACTTCCGGTGGCAGAGGAATGTGACATTAAGATCGGAAAAGAAATTCATGCTCCGATCCCGATCAACGGACAATACGTCAATGAAATCGTAGATTACTGCCAGAAGTCAGGAACAAAGCATCTGGGACTGGTGCCGGACTGGGGAATCTTCGCATTCCGTCCTTCTGAGGTGGCGCTGGACTGGTATGTACGGCAGGGGGCAAAACGAGAGAGCTGCGATCTGGTAACAGAGCTGTGTATGGACAATTATCTTGGAAAAAGTAATGAACTCAATGACATTGACCTCTCTTTATATACCGCAGGCAATGTGGAATCCATGTTCCACCGTTATTTAAAGCACGGAGACGCCCCGGCGGATCTGCTTCCTGCATTCCATAAGATGCAGAGTCTGATCCGGGAAAATGTGCCGGGATACACGGAGATCGACTTCGAGGTCATGGGCCAGGCGCTGCTCTTATCCAGGACAAAAGCGGAAGATCTGAAATCCATCATGCCCTACATCGTAAGCATCCATGGAAAATTCTACAACATGTCGGAGGTTCCGGGCAGACCGGGGACGTACCAGGATATTGCCATTGACTACGAGAGTCCGATCCGTTTCCTGAAAGAGAACGGATACGAGGGTTACATTAATTCCGAATATGAAGGGCAGAGAAGATTCCAGGACCGCGGAGTGGAAGATCTGATCAGCGAAGTGGATCAGGTGAGGAAGCATCAGGAAATGCTGAAAAGACTGATCGGAGAGTGATCAAAACAGAATAGAATCGTGTGTTTTCTGAGGCATGGAACAGGAACAGATTGAAAACATGAAATAAAAACAAATTCAAAACATGGAACAGATTCAATCAGAAAGAGAGGATAAAATCATGGGAAAATTAAAATTAGGAATCATCGGAACAGGCGGAATCTGCAACAATAAGCACCTTCCATCTCTTGCAAAAGTAGCTGACAAGGTAGAGGTCGCGGCGCTCTGTGACCTGGACGAGTCAAAGGCAAAAGCAACGGCAGAACGCCATGGGCTGACAAATGCAGCGATCTATACAGATTACAGAGAACTGTTAAAGGATGAGAGCATTGATATCGTTCATGTGTGCACTCCGAATGTGGCACACTGTCAGATTACGGTTGACGCATTTGCGGCGGGGAAGCATGTATTGTGTGAAAAGCCGATGGCTGCCACCACTGAGGATGCGCAGAAGATGCTGGACGCATGGAAAAAATCAGGCAAAAAATTCACCGTTGGTTATCAGAACCGGTTCCGCTATGATGTCCAGGTGCTCAAAAAAGCCTGCGATGCCGGGGAATTGGGCGACATTTATTATGGAGAAGCCAATGCGATCCGCAGGAAAGCAGTTCCCACCTGGGGCGTATTTCCGGATAAATCCAAGCAGGGCGGCGGACCTCTGATCGATATCGGAACGCATGCACTGGACATCACCCTGTGGTGTATGAATAACTATGATGTAGACAGCGTCAGCGGACAGGTATTCTATAAGCTCGGCAATCTTCCAGAGGCAGCACAGGGAAATACATACGGACCATGGAATACGGATACCTTTGAAGTAGAAGACTCCGCCATGGGATTTATCAAAATGAAAAATGGGGCGCTCATCAACCTGCGTGCTTCCTGGGCTCTGAACTATATGGATGCGAGAGAAGCATCCACCACGCTCTGCGGAACTCTGGAAGGGGCGGAGATCAAGCATGGCGGAAGCTATCCGCAGTCCGAATTGTGGTTCAACCATGTACGTCACGGCAAGATGACACACGAGACTCTGTCCGGCGAAGCGCTGGTAGATTACTTTGAAGGCGTAAATGAGCCTGCCGGAGTGGTAGAAGCGAAGCAATGGATCAATGCCATATTGAATGATACGGATCCATGTGTAAAACCAGAGGAAGCATTCCGCGTGACACAGATCCTGGACGCAATCTATAAAGCATCCAGCACCAATACAACAATCCAATTTTAACAGGCAGCAGTGAAAGACATTGTGCTCTCGAAAACAAATTTGTCAAATTACGAGAATAAAAAATGGAGGTGTTTTTATGGTGATAGACGCGCATGTGCATATAGCAACTGAGGAGGAAGAAAACCCGAGGGCAAGGGTGGAGAATGTCATAGCCGCGATGGATAAAAACGGCATCGATAAAGCTGTCTGCTTCCCATTCGCAGCAGGACTGGAGAAGCAGAAGAAGATGGCGGAGCTGATCCGTCCATATCCGGACCGGTTCATTCCGCTGGCATTTGTGAACCCTAGTGATGCGGAGGCCAGGGAGCAGTTGCTGTACTGCCTGGATGAACTGGGGTTTTGGGGAATGAAGCTGCATCCCTGGTTCGGAAATTTCAGTCTTGCCAATATCGGACTTCTCCGTCCGCTGTTTGAGATTCTGGATGAGCGGAAGCTGTATACGGTGATCCACTGCACATCCGAAGATTACAGGGTACATCCGGTGATGTTTGAACGTCTGGGAAATGAGTTCCCCAATGTGACCATACAGATGGCGCATATGGGGGAAGTGATGGCGGGAGAATACGCGATTGATGTAGCAAAGCGGGTTCCCAATGTTTATCTGGATACAGCGATCACGTCTTATATGGCAGTGATCCATGTTCTGGAACAATGTCCGGACAAGGTGTTTATGGGATGCGATTTTCCATTTTACAGATTCGAGATGGAACTTCAGAAGCAAAGGCTTGCGGCGGAAGAACTACAGGATATGGAAGGATATGAAAAGCTGACCGGAGGAAATTTCGCAAGGGTGTTCGGCCTGACATAACCGTTACTGTGATGAGTGGATGCGCAAGTGTCCTGGGTGCAGCCGGCGGCACTGTGACAAACCACAGATAATATGTTACTATATTCAATAGAATTTCGTTTCATTGATATGTTAAGCTCGCGAAGCAATTTCGCGGGCTTAAAGTGCATGAGTAACAATGGCGGAACGGCTGCCGGATGGGAATTGCCCGCATCTTAAGATCTGTTTCGCAGATGGCGGGCAAGCAATCACTTTCTATGCAAGTGGTTACATTCAGCAGGCAATCCATTTGCTGTGCAAATTGGTTACAAATGAATGGAGGGCGCGATATGGAAAATAATTATATGAGTTCGGATTCCCTGATTGAATTGGAATTTCTGTCAGATCGCAGGATTGGGATCCATTATCACGAAAATATAGAACTGCTTTTTCTGATCAGCGGAGAATTGTCAGTCACGGTAGAGGAGGATACATTCCAATTAAATTCGGGGGATCTGATCGTGATCAACAGCAACCGGAACCATAGCTATGAAGGCTCGGAGGATTTGTTTATCGGACGATTCCTTTTATCCTATTCGAAGATCAGTAAGCTGCTGGGGGATGGTACGATTTTATTCTGGTGCAATTCCGCTATGGACAGCAACAAAGCTTATGAGGAACTGCGGATCGTGATCTCACGGATATTCAATCTGTTCCTGCAGGATGAGAAAGGACAGAGGAATGGACGGATCTATATGTACAGCCTTCACTATCGGATGCTCTCCATATTAGCAGGGAACTTTCTCCTGACAGATCAGGATATGCGCTATGGGAGTAAAAGGCGGGATCAGGATGACCGGGTTAATGAGATTTTTTCATTTATCAGGATGAATTATACGAGGAATATCAGCCTGAAGGATATTGCGGATCAGCTGTATTTGTCGGAAACCTATATTTCCAAATATATCAAAAGAAAATGCAACAGCAGTTTTATCGAACTGGTCAACACCGTGAGACTGGGCCATGCCATGGAGGATCTGATGTATACGGAGGGATCGATCATGAAGATTGCCATGGACAACGGATTTGCCAGCGTCGCGGCGTACAACAAGGCATTTAAAGCCGCATATGGGACCACTCCGTCTGAATTTCGTAAAAACAGGAAGCGCGGCAAAAAAGAAGAAAGTGAACAGCAGCAGAAGCAGAAACGGCAGATTCATGAAAAGGTAGAGGCGTTCCTTGTAAAAAATCCTGTGGAGGAGCAGGAAGAGCGATATACAAGGGAGATGAAGGTGTCCGCGGAGGGAACAGCAGACCTGGGAGTATGGGAAAACAACTGCGGGCGCATGATCAATGCGGGAACGGCGCTGGATCTGATGAAGACAGCATTTCATGAGCAGATTCTGGCGATGAAGGACCGGATCGGGGTTCAATATGTACGTTTTTGGGATATTTATGATCCGGAGCTGTTTGTGGATATTCACGCGGCAAGAGGACACCGGCACTTTGACCGGCTGGATGCAGTGACAGACTTTCTGGTGAAAAATAATATGAAGCCGTATATTGAGCTGGGCTTTAAACCGCTTCGTCTGTTGAAGAATACGCAGGACGCATTGAAAGAAGTTCCCCGGGATCAGGAATTTTTATCGGAGCAGGAAATGCGGGATTTTTATTCGGATATGATCCGGCATTTTGTCAAACGCTATGGCTCCGAGGAAGTAGAGAAGTGGTATTTTGAATATTGGGAAAAAGAAGAGACGCAATTCCGTGATCTGTCCTACAACTTTTCTCCCATTTCTGATAAGGAACATGAAGCGTATTTTACCAGGTTCGATATCCTTGCGGATGCGCTCCGGAGCAATATCCCGGGAGTGAAGATCGGGGGCGGCGGGTTTACCCTGCAGCATTACGGGGAACAGAGATTCACCCACATATTGGAGCTTTGGAACCGGCATAAAGAAAAACCGGATTTTATTACGCTGAGCTGCTATCCCTATCAGCAGGAAAAAGAGGGGACAATTTATTATGAAAAGCGTTCTACGGACATGGATTTTGTGAGGCATAATCTGGAGATTGCGGCAAATGCTATCAAACGCATCTCATTTTCTACGAGGACAATCCATGTTTCAGAATACAGCATGTCCTTATCCAATCGAAATGCAGTGAATGACAGCTGTGTAAAAGGCGCATTTCTGATGCAGAACGCAATCACATGCATCGGAGAAGCGGAACTGCTGGGACATTGGCTGTTTACCGATACCTATGCAGACTTTCATGATTCCAAGGGATTGCTGTTCGGGGGCTGCGGCCTGTTGACGAAAAACGGGATCCCCAAGCCGGGGTTCTACGCCCTGGAATTTTTGAAGCATCTATACAAGCGGATTGTTGCAAAGGACCGGCATTGCCTGATCACGGGAAATGACAGGGGATCCTTCCGTATCGTCTGCCATAACCTGAAAGAACTGAACTACAATTTTTATATGGTCCAGGAAAATGAGATCCGGATCCAGGACATTCCGCTTATGCTGGATGACAGAGAGTACTTGACAATCCATCTGCGGATCGAACATGTAAAAAACGGTATCTACGTATTGAAGCAGAAGCAGGTCAACAGAAATCACGGAAGTATTCAGGATGAGTGGAGCAGGCTGAATATGGAAGCGGAGCTGACCATGGAGGAGCTGGACTATCTGAAAAAAATCAATGCGGCGAAGCTGTCGATTCAGGAAATTGAGGTTTCGCAGAATGTGCTGGAGCTGGATCTTGTCCTGGAACCAAATGAAATACAGTCGCTTTATATCGCATGTAAATGAATGCAGTTGAGTGAGGCGAAATCTGTATTACAGATTTTGTTATCTTGAAAAAGCAAATAAGAAGCAGAGTAGAAAAAAGGCGGAAATCCGCCTTTTTTTCGCTCAATAACCGGAAGCCCGAACAACGCCGGACTGCTATAATAAGGTTACAAAGAAGTTAAGAAAATTCAAAAACAGGAGGTAGGAACATGAGCTTTAGATACGCGGTAATTGGTTATGGATTTATTGGCAGAAGGCACGTTCAGACATTAAAGGATTTTGAGGAATCTGATTGTGTGGCAGTCTGCGACATCAACCCAAAGAGACTGGAGGAGATAAAAGAAATCTATCCAGATATGGAGGTCTACGACAATGCGGATGAATTATTTGCCAAAGCAGAGATCGACGGGGTGATCATTGCGGCGAATAACAACCAGCACAAGGAGCTTGTGATCAAGGCGGCCAGAGCCGGAAAGCACATTATCTGTGAAAAACCGGCGGCAATGTGTGTAAGCGAGCTGGATGAAATGATCGCGGAAACAGAAAAAGCAGGAGTTACGTTTACAGTTCATCAGCAGAGACGGTTTGACAAGGATTTTCGCTGTGTGAAGGAGTGCTATGACAAGAGGCTGGTAGGCGACATTTATACGATCCAAAGTTCCCTCTATGGCTATAACGGGAACATGCATGACTGGCACATATACAAAGAAGAGGGCGGCGGCATGCTGTATGACTGGGGAGTGCATCTGATCGATCAGATCCTGTATATGGTGGACAGCCGGCTGGTGTCCGTATATGCGGATGTGCGGAATGTGATCAACCAGGAGGTGGATGACTATTTTAAGATCATTTTGAGATTTGAAAACATGGTGACGGCGGAAATTGAACTGGGCACCTATTTTCTCTCAGACCGTCCGGAATGGTTTGAACGTCACTGGTATGTTGGCGGAAATAAAGGAAGCATGTATGCGGACAAATTCAATCCGGAGGGAAAGATCGTTCGTACTACACGGCTGCTGGAGAATGTTGCCGAGGATCAGGATAAATCCGCAAAATCTTACGGACCGACCCGTTCCTTCGGGGTTCCGGAGCCCGGACTGATCGTGACGGAAGAAATCCCGAAAACAGAATATGAGCAGGCAGACTATTTTAAAAATTATTTTAAGGCATTGAAGGGCGAAGAAGAATTTCTGGTAAAAATTCCGGAAGTGCGCAGGGTGCTCGCCGTGATGGAGGCCTGCCGGAAATCTGCGGAAACAATGAGGAGTGTGGATTTTGAGTAAGCATGGGAGAGAAGTTCTGATACAGAAAGAAAGGG
>CATLCV010000196.1 GCA_949893755.1 uncultured Lachnospiraceae bacterium
CACATGAAATAGAAAATTTATCCCGACGATATGGGATGAAAGTATGGCAGTCTTATTTGGAGAATAAAACCAGCGGGGCAATGAGAATGTATTGGGTATATGGACCAGGACAGAAGGACATTACAATTATTGGTTTAGAGCCTCATCCGGAGGATAAAAAGAAGGGATCATATGACAGAATCCGGTTATCGGATTTGTAAACTTTTTCACCTGTACGGCTGCATTAGCAGACATAAGAGTGCGTCAGCACAGTTTTTACGAATGGATGAGTCGGTTGGAAATTGGGGGAAGCAATGGATATCGTAACCATACGCAATCTGAAAAAATATTTTGGCGAGGGGCCCCGCCGGGTAAAGGCTCTGGACGGGATTGATCTTTCCGCAGAAAAGGGCCGCTTTCTCTCCATCATCGGCGCCAGCGGCTCCGGAAAGACGACCCTCTTAAATGTGATCGGCGGCCTGTACAGGCCCACCGAAGGGACTGTGATCGTAGACGGAACGGATCTGTCGCAGCTGAGCGAGGACCAACTGACGGTATACCGCCGCAGAAAGGTTGGCTTCGTGTTCCAGGATTATAACCTGATCCCCGAGCTGACCATCCGGGAAAATATTTTGTTCCCCCATGCCCTGGACGACTCCCGCCCGGATGAAGTGTTCTTCCGGAAGCTCGTTGGTCTGCTGGGACTGGAGAAAAGGCTGGACCAGTACCCCTATATGCTATCCGGGGGCGGGCAGCAGTGTACCGCGATCGCAAGGGCGCTGATCACAAAGCCTTCCATTATACTGGCCGACGAGCCCACCAGCACTTTCGACGCGAAGACCAGCCAGAATGTGGCAGGGCTCCTGAAAATGACGGCAGAAACCTTTCACCAGACCCTGATCCTGATCACCCACAACCAGGAGCTGGCCCAGCTCGCCGACCGGGTGGTGCGCCTGCGGGATGGGAGGATCGTGGAGGAGCAGTAGGGAAGGGGCTGTCGGGAAACGCAGATTGCCCGCAAGATATTGCTACGCGGCATTGTAAATCACAGCAATATCTTGCGGGCATGCCACTATTTTCCGACAGTCCCTTCCTTACTGTATTGCCATATGTGCGGGCTGCTTCTAATACCGAAGGAATGAACATCAGCGCGAACAGGCGTCCCGTATCAGCGGGGCGTTTTTTTCTGGCTTACCATATTCCTTGTCTTTTTTAAACAGTTACAAAAATGTACCTTTTCTGTACCTTAGACGTAACATTGAGATGTTATGATGGATTCAATGGAACAGGAGGACTCCCGCAGCTCTGAGTACAAAGAGCTTTCGAGAATGCTCCCTAAGAATCGGAGGTATTCATCCATGAATGAAATGTTAAAAACCCTCAGCCGCCGCAGCTTTGCGGCCAACCGGCTGCAGAATCTGATCGCGGTGCTGGCCATTGCCCTGACTGCTGTGTTATTTACCTCGGTCACGACCATCGGGATGGGGGTCATGGAATCCATGACCCTTACCATGCAGCTGCAGAAGGGCAGCAGGTCGGACGGTGATTTTCGGAATATGACCGCGGAGCAGTTTGAAATGCTGAAAAAAGCGGATTTTGTGGAGACCGCGGGCCTGCGGATGCCGGTCAATTTTTTGTCCAATACCAGCCGCCACAATGTGGAATTTGACGTATTGGACGAGATTCAGGCGGAGCTGACCTTCTGCAGCCCCACCCACGGAAGGGCGCCGGAAAACGACAATGAGATCGTGGCCTCAGACCTGGCGCTGCGTGACCTGGGCGCGGAACCGGAGGTGGGCGCGGAGGTGGAGATCGAATTTACGGCGCACAAAAAAGTCTGCCGTCTCACGATGACGGTATCCGGATGGTACGAAGCCGCAAGCGACCAGATCAGCATGATGTGGGCGGGCACGGCATTCCGGGACGCCCACCCGGAGATCTTCCGATATACCTATGATCAGGACCGGGAGATGGCGGGAACGTATGACTCGGATTTTACCGCAGCCAGCACGATCGGACTCAAAAGCAAGATGGATCAGCTGGTGATACAGATGGGAGGAAATCCCTCGGATATGGAGGCGGACAATTATATTCCGGCGGTGATCAACACCATGACCAATCCGGCTCCGGATCCGGAGATCATGGTCATGGCGGCTGTGCTCGTTGTTCTGTTTACCTTCTGCGGCTATCTGCTGATCTATAATGTATTTGACATCGCCGTGATGAAGGAAATCCGCCGCTACGGGCTGTACCGGACCATCGGGATGAGCAGGAGGCAGGTGAAGGGACTGATCAACCGGCAGGCTTTCGGGCTGTCCTGCGCCGGGATTCCTGTGGGGCTGGCAGGCGGTTTCCTGGCGGGAAAGCTGGCGCTGCCGTTTGCGATGGATACCATGTCCATTGAGTACGAAAATGTAGTTGCAGAAGTATCTCCTTCTCCGGTGATCTTTCTGGGGGCGGCGGTGTTTACGGCTCTGACCGTATTTTTAAGCACCCGGAAACCGGTCCGGATCGCGGCAAATATCCCGCCTGTGGAAGCATTTCGCTATGTGGAAAATCATGCGGGAAAGCGAACAAAAAAACGGATGTTTTGGGGTAAGGGCCGAAACGAAGCGGACGCAGGGCGTCCGGCCGGGCAGGAAAAGAATACGGCGGTCAGGAGCAGTTCCATGCCCGGAGCAGACATTTCCCGTCTGGCGTGGTTCAACCTGGGGAGAAATAAACGCCGCAGTGTATTTATCATCATATCCCTGACGCTCTGCGTGGTGCTGCTCAATTGCGTCGGGACAGCGGCCGTCAGCCTGGATGTGGAAAAGCAGACAGCCTACATGATCCGGTCGGATTTTGCCGTGACCGGTTCGGCCGCTGCCAACAATCTGAAAGGATTCCGATTCCGGGAGGACGCGGTGGACCCGTCGGTGATAAAAGAGATTACCGCCCGCCCAGGGGTGAGGGACGCTGCGCCGATCTATAAAAATACGGTGGAAGATACGGATGTGACCTATGAATTCGGCAAGGACATTTCCGCCGCGGAATATACGGAAGAAGAGAGCGGCATGCGCTTTTGCGGGGATGAGAGGGGCTTTTACTTCGGCGTGGGGAAGGATGGACGCCCTGTCTGTAATGTATACGGCATGGAAGAAAGTACGGTTGCCCGGATGGACCTGCGGGAGGGCGAGACCGACGCCCATGCTCTCTATGAAAAAATGCTGCGGGGGGAGGGCGTGCTCATAGGTATCCAAACCGAACGGAGAGATCTGTCCATGATGCCGGATTTTGATTTTGTGGATGTCGGAGAAAGCATCACGGTTTATAAGGACGGAAAAAAGGCCATGAAGCTGCCTGTGCTGGCGAAGGCTGCACTGAATGGGGATGACCAGGAGATCGGCTTTACCTGTAACGGACCGATGCAGGTTGGCGGCGACGGCTTATTCCTGTACCTGCCTGCAGATATTTATAAGGAGCTGTACGAGGAGCCGGTTGTTTATAAATACGCGTTTGATACGGAAGAGGAGGAACGGGAAAATATGGCTGCGTTTTTGGAAGCGTATGTGGAAGCTCATCCCGAAGTCTATTTCCTTTCTTCCCAGTCCGCCCGTGAAAGCGCGGAAAAATCCAGGCTGGTGATCCAGCTTGTGGGCGGGCTGGTCGGCGCAATCTTTGGGGTGGCCGGTGTGCTGAACCTCATCAATACGCTGATCACCACGATCCTGGCCCGCCGCCGGGAGTTCTCGGTGATGCAAAGCATTGGGATGACGGAGCGGCAGCTGACAAAAATGATGGTGTACGAGGGCATTTACTATGCGGGCGGGGCGTGTGCCCTGGGGATCCTGCTGGGGACAGTGCTGGATCTGACTCTGATCCGGGGGATGCTAGCAAAAATGTGGCAGTTTACGTTTCATTTTACCTTGCTGCCGGCAGCGGCGGTCAGCGTGATATTGCTGGTGCTGTCAGCGGCGGTGCCGGTGCTGGCGCTCCGGTTCTTCTATAAAGGGAGCATTGTGGAGCAGCTGCGGGTGGCGGAATGACGGTTGGAGGAGGATATCAGATATGGAAAGTATTTTGAAAGCAACAGGGTTGAAAAAATATTATGGAGCAGGAGAGACGCAGGTGCGGGCGCTGGACGGCGTGGATCTGGAAATCGAAAAGGGAAGATTTACGGCCATCATCGGGACCTCAGGCAGCGGAAAATCTACCCTGCTGAATATGCTGGGCGGACTGGATACGCCCACGGAGGGCAGCATCCGGATCGGCAATACGGAGCTGGCGGGCCTGAACAGCGAGCAGGCCGCGGTATTTCGGCGGAAGCAGATCGGATTTATTTTTCAGAATTATAATCTGATCCCCGTGCTGACCGTTTGGGAAAATATCGTGTTCCCGATCTCACTGGACGGACAGAAGCCGGACCGGGAATTTATCATGGGAGTGGTGAAAATGCTGGGGCTGGAAAGCAAGCTGGACAGCCTGCCCAATCAACTCTCCGGCGGGCAGCAGCAGAGGGTGGCCATTGCCCGGGCGCTGGCCTCCAAGCCGTCTATTATCCTGGCCGATGAGCCTACGGGGAATCTGGATTCCAAGACCAGCGACGACGTGATCGGGCTGCTGAAGATGACCGGCAGCGAGTTCCGCCAGACGATTGTCATGATCACCCATAATCCGGAGATCGCGCAGATGGCCGACCGGGTGGTGCGGATTGAGGATGGGAGAATTGTGGCGTAAAACACAAGGTTAATTAGTGCGGATTATGTTAGGTACGCTCAGCAGACTGGTCTGTGGTCTGCACTTCTGAACAGCTTCAAAGTGAATAAAAACTCATCAAAAAAGGCTGCCGGGAAAGATGGCATTGCTTTCCGGCAGCCTGATGTATTGTCAAAATTTCCACCTGTACGGTTGGATGATCTTTAGATCATCCAACCTGCGCATCCATTCGCAAAATTTTATGATCCGGCGAGTCGAAGCTTTAACTCTTCCAACTCTTGATTTAATGCATGAAGCTGCTGTTCCTGCTGAGAAAGCTGCTGCTCCTGCTGAGAAAGCTGTTGTTCCTGCTGAGACAACTGCTGCTCCTGCTGAGAAAGCCGACGCTCCTGCTGAGACAACTGCTCATCCTTCAGGGACAATATGATTTTCTGCCCGTCGATTTCTTCCTGCATCTCATCGATCATCAGCTGTACGGTATTTCTATCCAGTATTTTCAATTCCTCCGAATACAATCCCATCACCCTCTCTATATTCCGGCAAATATCATAAATCTGCTGATACATGGGGATGAACTGCGGATAATGCTGTATGAGCTTTTCGATCATCTCAGGTTCATCCACGCTTAAAAAAGTAAGCCATGCATCCAGTGTGTTTTCTATGCCTTTATTTTGCAGGTTTTCCCGGAAAATGTCAAGGGGAATCAGAATGTATTCCTGAAGTAATTCGATTTCGATCCCGGTATTGGACTTTGGCCGGATCCAGTGGAGATCGTCATGGGGATACTTATGAAATTCCCCTGTACTTTTTTCGAACAGCACGATCGTGTAGACCTTTTTGATGTCTTTATAACTGAAGGAGTTCCCCTTTTCACTTCTTACCCTCTTATACTGGCGTAGGAGCAGGTCGGCGGAATAGCAGGCGCAGCGCTGGCCGGGGAATTTATAGCCTATCTTTTGAACCTCGATGTTTGCTAAACTGCCGTCCTCCATCTCAATTAGAATATCCATGATCAAAAGACTGTTCTCATCGGCAATCCTGCTGTTATCCGTGGGAAGGATCCGTTTGATCTTTACCGTCTGCCGGAAGATCAGAGAAAGGAACTCCTCCAGCCGCTCCGGCGTGGTCTCGGGGTTCATGATTTCCTTAAAAAAGGAATCATACAGGACTTTGACCCCTTTTATGCCGGTAACATAGTCTAAAAATAGCTGCTGCTGTTCCGGCTTCCAACTTTCATAAATGTGTGATAATTCCGGCTGGCTCTGAATTTCTTTCAGTACCTCCGCCCTGGTCCGGATCATTGGAAAATTTCGTTGCAATGCATTCTTCAATCTGCAGTACCTCCTGTATTATATTATTGTTGTAAATATTCATCATCGGGTTTGCTTTGGAATACAGAACACTGCTGTGATGTCTCCTGTATAATGAGGCATGAAAGAACCGAAAATGAGAGCCTTACGGCAAGATTTGCCTGACAACGGGAATGCTGTCGTTTAGACTGCTCTCAGGATAACAGAAATTCAGCAAAAATACAAGTGCTTATAAAAAATCTCTTGACATTCCTTTATTTGTTTGATAAAGTACTTATGACTAAAATAGTATTTTGAGTCATAGAAGGAAAGGACATCACATGGCAAGAAGTTTTTCAGAACGGGAACGGGAGCATATCAGGGCTCATTTGATGGAGCTCTGCGTGCAGAGCTGGTGCCGGTATGGTTATAAAAAAACAAGTGTGGATGAGCTCTGTAAAAAGGCAGGGATTTCAAAGGGCGCGTTTTATCTGTTTTATGAATCCAAGGAAGCGCTGTTCTGCGAGGTGATCTGTTCGGTGCAGGAACGGATCTGGGATCTGGCGTCGAAGGTGATCGAGGAGCGCAGAGACAGATCCGGCGCTGCGGAGGCATTGAAGCGCATCTACCGGGAATATGACAGATACAATTTTTTATACAATGCGGACAGCGGGGACTTTACGATTTTGATAAACAAGCTGTCGGACAAACAGGCAAAAAAACTGGCAGAGTCGGCCGATCGGGGCAGGCGGATTTTTTCCGACAATCCGTATTTGAAGTGTAAGGTGGATGCAGACCTGGCCGCGTCGGTGATCTATTCCCTGATCATGAATATCAAAAACAAAGAGGTTCTGCCTTACGGACATACGGAGACGTTTGACTTTATGGCGGACCAGCTGGTTGTGGGGCTATACGAATAGCAGTACGCGGATTTGCGTTTTACAGCGCGGCGCAGGCTGGTTGTAATTATGAGGAGGTAAACAAACTATGAAAACAGAAATCATGACAAAAAATAACAGGTCCATTGCGGTGATCCGCAGCGAGGAGCTTTTGATCACGGATGTACAGTCCGCGCTGGACCTGATCATGACGGTAAAATACGAGACGGGCTGCTGGGATATCGCGGTGAATAAAGAGGCAGTGACAGAGGATTTCTTTATCCTGAGCACCTGTCTGGCGGGCGAGATCCTGCAGAAGTTCATAAATTACGGCGTAAGGTTTGCGATTTACGGGGATTTTTCGAAGTACACGAGCAAGCCGCTGAAGGATTTTATGTATGAGAGCAATATGGGGAAGGATATCTATTTCCAGCCAAGCCGGGAGCTTGCGGTTGAGAAGCTGTGCGAAGCGTGACAGACTCATTTCTGCTTTAGCCTCCTTTTCGTTAATCGGGATCTGATCTTCAAAGCTCCGGCAGAATTGCCGTTTATGCCAGATTTCTGCACTTCATGCCAAATCTATGGAACATTTTACAAAATCCAATATAATGATACTCGTGGTCGATGAAATCTGCTGTGAGCATTGCGCCAGCCGCAGCTGCAAAGCAGCATGATTTCTTATGCGCACGAATGAATAGGGGCCCGCAATAAGGGAGTCCTTTGACAGGAGGAAAAAAGGATGATAAAAAAGTTGCGTAGATATCAGTTTTTTACAGTTCTGCTGGGAGTGCTGTTCTGGATGATGCCGCTCGCGGTGCGGGCGGAAGAGCCGGCAGACGGAGGGGATAAATCCAACGGGTTTATTTTTAATGAGAACGGGGATGATCCTGCGAATCCGACCGAGCTTTTGAGGCTCCCGACGGAAGAGACCGTCTATACGGCAGGAGGGGGACAGATCATCTGGACACCGGAAACGGATGCTGCCGGAAATGTGGTCAGCGGCAGACTGACACTGAGAAATGCGGTCATTCACAATACTTATAGTGGAAGTACGTATGAAAATTATGGAAGCGGGATCTGGATGTGCGTGCCTTTTGAACTGATACTGGAAGGGGAGAACCGGATCACCTCTCAGGGGCGCGGGATCTTTCTGACTGACAGCAACAATTCCGGTACGCGGAACCTGAGCGTGCGTGGGACGGGATCCCTGACCATCGACAGCCAGATGGAAGGAATCCGCACAGACGGCGCTGTAACATTGGACGCCGTGAATCTGACGGTTACCTATGGCTTTGCGTCAGGGATCATTACGGAATACGGAGACATTGTGATCCAGAACGGAAGCCGGGTGACGCTGAAAAGCGGCGCAGGGATTGCCATATCTTCCGCTGCGGTGGGAACCAATAACACCGGTGATGTGATCATAAGAAACAGCCATGTGATCGCGGTCAACAATGCCGGAGCCGCATTCGGCGCAAAGGGAAATGTACTGTTTGAATCCAGCCAGGTCAGGGCCGTCGGCAGTAGTGCGGGTCAGGGAGGAATGATTACATTCGGAAACGGCAAGTCGTTTACTGTAAACGGCGGATCCTTATATGTGAAAAATAATCAGGCCGGTGGTCTTGATATCTACCCCGACCCTAATAGTGTGAAATGGGAGAACAGCGCCGTGATATACTGCGGCGGCCCCTATAATTATCTGATCCAGAAAGGGGATAATATCCAGTATGCAAATTGCGTGTATGACGAAGCGTCCGACCAGGTCACATCCGTGGGCAACGGAAATGTATATGGAAATGTGGTCTGGAACGACCATATCCGTTTCCCGCTGGGACCGGACCAGCGGCTGTATGTCGGCATGCTGGGGAGTACTCTGACGATCCCGGAAGGAACGACGGCAGTGATCCCGGACGGAGCCACGCTGCGCAACAGCTACGACAGGGGAGAGATCGGCGTACTGACCAATTACGGAACATTGAATATATCAGAGGGAGGGACACTTTATAATTTCGACGGTGCTAACGGCAGCCGCGGGGTGCTCACAAGGAATTTCGGCGAGATCAATCTGGCGCCGGGAGCTACATTTTTTAATACCTCTCTGTTGGAAAATAAGGGCACGATCAATGCCGACGGAACCTTATGCAGCATTCAGGTCAATTTTGACGGTAATTCGTACAATGGTGTGATCCAGAATGAAGGGACGATCAACGGGTTGGTGAATCTAAGGGAAGCCGGCCAGGTCAGATATCAGGCCGAAGGCAATGCCGTATTAAGAACTGGACAGACGCTGGAACTGGGGGCGGGAACTGCCAACAGCGGGGCCTGGGGGACTGTCCTGGAGATTCCGGCGGGAGGAAAGCTGACGATTGAGGAAGGTGCAGTTGTAGACGCGAAAACGCATGTTACAAAGGCGGATCTGCTGACATACCTAAAGCTGGGAGATACTCTGGTCGTAGACGGAATCCTTCTGCTTCCGGAGGACATTTCTGAGGAAGAACGGAACCGTCTGGCCGAAAGCATTGAAGGAACCGGAACAGTGCAGACAGGAAATACAGTCAATTTTGTCATTGCATTTAATTATGGAAACGGCACGGTTGAAAAACGGCTTCTGCCGGAGGGGAGTACGTTTACTTTGCCGCCTGACCCCGTAAGGGATGGATATCTGTTTGAAGGGTGGTATGTAAACGCAGACGGAAAAGAGACTGCAGCGGATCAGACGATGACCGCGGCCGGGCACATGACCATTTATGCCAGATGGAAGTCAGCAGGCACTGGAGAAACGCCCGGAGGAGAGGACAACCCCGGAGAGGATCAGAAGCCCGGAGAAACGGATAAGCCGGGCGGAAGCGGCCGGCCCGGAGGAAGCAATACGGCTGGTACAGGCAGTGATCCGAAGGGAGATCATGCGAACGGCGCGTCGAACGGCGATGCCGGAAGCAGTACGTCAGATTCCGGCAATGGACGGAACGAAGGCAATCTCTATGTGAACGGCCAAAATTCTGCCGGCGCGGTCCGGACAGGCGATCCCGCAGATTGGCGATCAGCGGTCCTGGGACTGGTATTTTCACTGGCGGTCATAGGAGGAATCCTTTGCCGGAATTTGAAATGTAGATGATCAGATCATAGTAGATGAGGATGACTGCAGGAATTTAGCATAGGTGAAAAGTTCTGGGAGTAGATTTTGTTTGATTATTTTGCGGCGGCCACATATAATAAAAGCAGGGAAAGCCCTGCTTTTATTTCAGGAGGTGAAAAAGATGCTGGCAGCAGTAAAAGGGTATTATGACGGTACTCAGATTATAGTAGATGAGGATGACCGCAGGAATTTAAGTATAGGAGACGAGTTGATTATTACGGTTCTGAATACGGGTAAAAGAAAAAAAGCTGAAACGAGAATAGAAAAAAGAAGAAAATTAATTGATTCAGGAGCATTTGTGACAAAAACAGGAAGAAGTGCAGAAGAAATTGATCATTCTTAATCTTTCGGCCGCGGGAAATATGAAACGATCCGGTTCTGATGCAGTATTGACAGAAGGTCTCCCTGTCCTCTACGGCGCACGAAACAGCGTTTTTTTCAATTAAAAAATATATTCATGTACAATTTGGGGTTGTACATCTGACAATCATGTGTTATCCTTAACAAGAAGAATTCAAAAAGAGATTCATCTTTTTTGTTCTTGCCGGTACATCACCGGATTACTCAATCACAGTTTTTACAAAGCAGGCTTTTGGGTCAGCCTCGTTGTGAGGAGTTTTGGGCTGTTTTCTGGAGAAAATTGCTTTCCTGAACGGGTATTTCATGTTATGATGGGTTCAGGAAGTGAGACAATTCTTTTTATCCTAAGGAACAGCCGCAGAATAACTTGTGCAGATGCACTGTTCCTCACACAGCCGGCCGGAAAGCCCTGCAGGAGAAGGGAGAATTGAATGAATCAGACAACACAGAAAACACAGAAAACAGACAATGACTTTATCATGTCCCCGAAGGTTGACGTATGCTTTGCAGGACTGATGGACAATCCGATTGTACGGAAAGGCTTTTGCGCCGCAATCCTGC
>CATLCV010000197.1 GCA_949893755.1 uncultured Lachnospiraceae bacterium
CTCCTTGCTGTGTAATTGTTTTGTGCAATTCAATTATACCATATGCAGGCGGTTTGTGCCTTTTTTATGGGTTAAAATATCGATTTTTCAGGGTTCAACACACCAAAACGGTGTGGGAAGTTTGAGTTTAATTATCTTTGGAATGAAAACGGTTATCTTGCCCAGGTTTCTCAGATGGGGCATGGAAGAAGCTGTTATTTGAATGAAAAGGCGGATATGTGCATGATTAACAATCATGATGCCAGATACATTTATTTGCGTGACGATTCAGACGGCTCTTTCTGGAACATAGGAGAAGGCCCGGTGAATGAAGAGGTGGAGGATTACCAGTGTGAACATAGCATTGGATATTCGGTTGTCAGCTCCCGTTATCAGGAAATTGCGGCTTCATGGATGTTATTTGTGCCGCAAAAAGGATTTCATGAAGTATGGAAACTGAAAATAAAAAATGAAAGTGACAGGGAAAGGACTCTTAGCATTTTTTCCGCTGTCAGCTTTGAACTGGAGGGCTTTTCTTATCCCCGTTATTATGAAATGTATCGATGTCTGGAGACTTTTTTTGATCCGGAAATGAACGGCATTTACTGTAAGTCTTCCCATCCCTTTGCGCCTCACAAAAGGTATAACGGATATATTGCCTGTTCGGAAAAGGTATACGCTTATGATGGGGATTTAGCAAAGTTTGTCGGGCCGACAGGTTCTATTACGAGGTTAGACGCAAGCGCCCAGGCATTGTTTCAAAGACCGGATGTTGTGGCAAAAGGACTGGACTGCGCCAATTCTCTGTCAGCGTTATTTATTGTTGGCGGCGTCTTACAGAATAAGGTGACTCTGGCGCCTGGTGAGGAAAAAATAATCTCTTATGTCTTCGGAGTCAGTGAAAGCCAGGAAGAAGCCAGAGAAACATCCAGAAGATACAGTGATCTGGAAGTATTGGAAAAGTCTTTCAGGGAAACACAGGAATATAATGATGAGAAATATAAGACGCTTGGTGTACATACTCCGGATGACAAGATTAACTGTATCATGAACCACTGGATAAAAAAGCAGGTTGACTGCTGTATTGTCGGAAAAAAAGGCGTGAGGGATAATCTGCAGATTGCGGTGGCTCTTCTGAATTATAGGCAGAAGAAAGCGGAGGAAGAAATCATCGAGTGCCTTCGTCATCAGTTTCGGGACGGACATACCGTTCTCACCTGGTATCCTTATGATGATACACGGTATTCAGACCAGCCCTTCTGGATCATCTGGGCAGTTTGTGAACTGATAAAGGAAACGGGCAATTATGAATTACTCCAGACGATGATTGCGTATCAGGACGGCGGGGAAGGCACCATGCTTGAGCATGTAAAGGCGGCTGTCGGCAGGCTGATCGGGAATAAAGGGAAAAATGGTCTTGTAAAAATCTATTTTGCGGACTGGAATGACGCGCTGAATATCACCACAGATCCAGAAGCGGAATCCGTTATGCTGTCAGAGCAATTTTGTTATGCGTTAAAAGAGTTGGAACGATTGATGAAACGGATTGGAGAATCGGATTATGCGGCATATCTCAGAGAAGAATATGAGACGCTGAAAGCTCAGATCAATGAAGCGGCCTGGGATGGTGAGTGGTATATGAGAGCATTAAGCAGTGTAGAAAATATCGGTTCAAAGGAAAGTACAGGAAGTAAAATCTATCTGAACGCGCAGACTTGGGCGGTGCTTGCGGATATCCCGGACGGAGAAAAACTGTCAAAAGTTATAAAAGCGATCGACTCTATGGAGCAGGATTTTGGCTATCCGCTGAATATGCCGCCGTACGAAAAATATTCGCCAAATGTAGGACGTATGGCAGGAATGCTGCCGGGGCTTTTTGAAAATGGCGGCGTATATTGTCATGCCACAAGTTTTAAAATCCTCATGGACTGTAAGCTTGGCAGGGGGAAAGATGCTTTGCGTACATTGAAAAAAATCATGCCGGACAGCGAAAAGAATCCATCTGTAAATTCAGGCGCGGAGCCGTATGTATTTACAAATTGCTATGCAACACATCCGAAATATTATGGGAAGTCTTACTGGTCCTGGACAACAGGAACTTCCGCCTGGGCTATGCGGGGATTATATGAGGGTATGATGGGCGTATATAGAGATTACGATGGTCTGAGGATTACTCCCTGTTTTCCGCCTGAATGGGATCAGGCGGAAATGACCCGGGAATTCAGAGGGGCATCGTATCATATCGTTTTTGAGAATCTGGAATATCTGTCCGAAGGAATATGGAACATTACTGTTGACGGAGAGAGACTTAAAGGATGTATTGTTCCGGATTTTCAGGATGGTCAGGTGCATGAAGTAAAGGCATCGCTTAGAACGGAAGGCAGGTCTATGTTCCGGACTTGATTTCTGGCACACAAAATGCAGATGTTAAGCTTCATGCCAGGAGTCAATAAAGATGCGCTAAATCGGTTGGTTAGCGCGCTGAATGCTTGAAAATATAAATAGTATTTGAGAATTCAGAGGAGGAAAACCTCCGGGTGAAGATGGTAACAGACACAAAAATGATTGATAAGATGTACGATTAAAAAAGGAGAGGTGTTTTTATGTGGAATTATGAGTATACTGTACCAGACAACAAAAAAGTGCGTGTGATCGTGCACACAGACTGTAAAAATGAGGCGGATGACCAGTTTGCCTTGGCTCATCATCTGATGACACCAAGATTTGACGTGAAGGGAATCGTGGCAGGCCACTTTTGTAAAAATCCGCAGAATTACGGCGATGAAGGTACGGCAAAAGCTAGTTATGATGAAATCCTGAAAGTGTTGGATCTTATGGGGCTGGAAGGACAATATCCGGTGTTGATGGGAGCTGCTGTCGGAATGAAAGACGAAGAGACACCGATTGATTCCGAAGGAGCAAGATTTATCATCGAAGAAGCGATGAAAGAAGATAAGCCTCTGTATGTTGCGTGCCAAGGGGCTGTGACAGATGTGGCATCTGCGCTTCTCATGAAGCCAGAGATCGCGGAACGGATGACAATTATCTGGATCGGAGGTGGTGATTATCCGAAAGGCGGGGTTGAATTTAACCTGGCGATGGACATCCATGCGGTAAATGTAATTTTTTCTTCGAAAGCTCCGCTCTGGCAAATACCAATGAGCCTGTATAAAGTCATGGCGGTTTCCCTGGCGGAACTGCAGATGAAAGTCCGTCCCTGCGGACAGATTGGGGAATATCTCTTCCGACAGATGGTAGAATTTAACCAGTTCGCGGCGAAATATGGGATGGTATGGCCGCATGGTGAGATATGGGGGCTTGGTGATCAGGGAACCATAGCCGTATTGATGGAGGAGTTGGAGAAGGTCAGCTATGACCTTGTACCCGCACCAAGGGTTGCGGAGGATATGACCTATATCCACGAACAGGGCAACCGGGAGATTCGGGTCTATAAATGTTTGGATGCAAGATTGACACTGGAAGACTTTTTCGCAAAACTGGCGATTAATTTCGGCTAACATAAAAAGAGCAGAGGTATCATTAATATTAATATAGAACTGCTGCTCTCTTTGTAACTATTCAGAACACCTTATCTAAAATGATGTTGTGATTCCTGTCTTTCAAAAGAAGTAAAGGCTGAAGGCATTTAGAATGAACGTTTCTAAGTGCCTTTTTTGTTTCATATTAGTCAAATCAAGGTGAAAATATTCAAATCTGATACTCGAAGAAAATATAAGAGGCATTCACATACAGGTGAAAACAAAATAAAATGATATCTAAAAGGAGGAGAAATGCAGATGAGAGAATTTTCAATCAAAAAGAACAGGAAACACAAGAAATTGAATCGTCATTGGCAGTATTGTATATGCGGTTGTCATGCATCTATGGCTCTTCGTGCCGACTATTTAAGGCAGTTAAAAAAAATACATGATGAACTGGGAATCAAATATGTGCGTTTTCATGCGATTTTTCATGATGACATGCAGGTGATGATGAAATTTTCGGATCTAATGCCGCTTCCGGGAGCGGAAAAACTGAATCAGGTATCATTCCGGAAGATTGGAATGGTGTATGATAACGTGTTAGCCTGTGGGATGAAGCCCTATGTGGAACTGTCTTTTATGCCAAAGTATCTGGCGTCTACGGACGCGAAGTGCGGATTTTTTTACGGAGGATGGATCTCGCCGCCTAAAGATGAAGGGGAATGGTGTGATTTTATTCAGAAATTTGTGAGATATCTGTTGCGTCGTTACGGACAGGAAGAAGTAGAAAGCTGGCCTTTTGAAGTTTGGAACGAGCCGGATGTGTGCGTATTCTGGGCGGGGACAAAGGAAGAGTATTTTAGATTATACGAGATTACGGCAAGAGCGATCAAAGAAGTGGACAGCAAGATCAGAGTCGGGGGACCGGCTGCTTCCGGAAGCAAATGGATCGGAAGTTTTATGCAATACTGCAAAACGAGAAATGTTCCGGTTGATTTTATTTCTACCCATCAATATGCAGGCGATCCGATCGGCGGCGTTGATGCGACAGAGGATCTGGAAGCCGATGGAAATGCAGAGGCGGAAAGCCGTAAACCGGAAATGCTTGTTCATTTATTTGATGGATTGGAAATCGGCACTGTTTTGGACGGGATTCGACGATTAATGCCGGACAAGTCAGAAATAGAAGATATCCAAAGCGGTATATTCCTGAGGAACGCGAAAATCGTGAAAGAGCAGGCGGAGGGACTTCCCGTTTATTATTCGGAGTGGAACGAGAACGCCATTTTTTCCTCTTACACAAATGATACCCGGAAAGTAGCGGCATATCTGGTAAAAACATCACTGGAAGTAGAAGATATCATAAATGGTTCTGCTTTATGGTGCTTTTCTGATATTTTTGAAGAATTTTCGGAACTGCCGCAGGAGTTTCACGGAGGCTTTGGACTGCTGACACACAGCGGAATTCCAAAGCCGCAGTATTACGCAATGAAAATGCTTGTTGATGCATGTGAAGACAGGATTTGTATTCCGGAAGATGACACAGAAAATGAATTAGAAATGGCAGCGTTCGAGGATGAGGAAAAAATCCAGGTGCTTCTGTTCAGGCAGAAGATGAAGAATCTGAAACTGCCGAAGGAAAGTACAGAAGTGCGCATAGAGCTGGAGCATATGCCCCGGTCTGTCATTCTGGAGCGAATCGATGAGGAACACTGTAATCCGCTGAAAAAATGGGAGGATATGGGAAGCCCTGAAGAACTGGTGCCGTCAGAATGGAAGGAACTCCTGGAAGTGGCCAGTATGAAACAGGAAGAGTGGAAATTCCAGTATGAAGAGGGCTGGTTGTCCTTCCAGGCAGACCTTGGAGTAAATGATGTGTATTTCTTTACAATAAGAAAATAAAATTCTATTTGAGATTTTTACGGTAAACAGAGGGAGACAATCCGTAATGCTCTTTGAATACCCTGCTTAAATGGGCAACCGCGGCAAAACCGCATAATTCTGCGATTTTTTCCAATGACAGTTCTGTTTCCGACAGATATTGCACTACCATCTTCAAACGAATATCTGTGAGTAGATTATGAAATGTATTACCGGTTTCTTCTTTTACGATCTTACAGATATACTGTTTGCTGAAATGCATGTACTCCGCTGCGGAAGACAAGGTAGCAGTCGGATAGTACTTTTGCAGATAGGTACGGATCTGGTCATACTGCTGTCCTTTACGGCTGATTTCACTGGGGGTCTCTATTGTTGTTTTAGGATTCCTGAGTATCGTGATGAAAAAAAGTAATAAATAACCTGTCATGGCAGCATTACTGTATTTGGTTTGATTGATGTATTCTGTAAACATATCCAAAACAAGAGTACGGGTTGCTTCATCATCAGCCGAATGTAAAATCAGGTACGGCATTGTGTAGCCAGAAGACAAGGCATGTGTGATAAAACGAGTCAATATGGGATGGTCTAAAAAGAGCTTCTGGTATTCGGACGCAATAAAAGAGCGGCGGAAATTATAGTAAACGCAAAGGCTGTCCGAGGGTGTCTGGAGATAGTAATAAATCTGCGGGGGCAATAAAACAAAATCTCCGGTGTTTAATGAAAAGGTTCCAGTATCCAGGATTAAGGTTCCACTCCCATTTAACATATAAATCCCGGTAAAATAATTGCATTTGTGCCGCAGGGCACAGGGGAAATTGAACACCTTGTATATGGCAAAATCATATTCAGGTGATATGAGAATCTGATCAGAAAGTTCATTACTTATTGATATAGTGGCAGGAAAACCTGTGATGGACGGAAAATAAAAACGAAACAGATCATTTTTTTGAATCAGGGAATGATTAAAAAAATCAAGAAACGTTTTCCCTTTTGTAAAGTCCATAGGAAATCGTGAGAATTCCAGATAGGAACTTTCTAAACTGTTCAAATTTGCAAGGATATTATAAATTTGTGTATTATCAATCTGTTTCATAAGTAGTGCCTCTCTTCGGTCAGACGTTACAATAGAAATAGGGTTCTGAGTCAAACGTATAATAAATGCACAAGTTAGAAAATTGTACCAACTATACTTACATTAAAATATAACACAGTCTCTTTTGTACTGTCAAATATCATATTCATCAGTTTGTATTATCAGTAAAAAGGGACAAAAAGGAGGAAATCATGAAGGATGTACAGAAGTTAAGAAAAGGATTTTCATTATTTTGGAGTTCCAGAAATCTATCATTATCATTAAACCTGATGATTGTCGCGTTCATCACTTTCTATGCAACAGATACATTGGGGCTTGCGCCGGCGCTGGTTGGTACGCTGCTGCTGTTGTCGAAGGTTTTTGACGGGTTCACGGACCTTGCGGTAGGCTATATTATTGACCGGACACATACACGTTGGGGGAAGGCAAGACCATATGAGTTATTCCTGCTGCCCTTATGGATCTGTACTTTTTTGCTTTTTCTTGTGCCGGATATGGGGACAACGGGGAAGGCTGTCTGGCTTTTTATCATGTACACGTTGATCAATTCCGTGTGTGTAACCTGCCTGTATGGAAGTGACGCTGTCTATTTGAAACGTGCCGTCATTGATGGAAGCAAGAGAAACAGTGTTTTATCGGTTTCGGGATTTATTGTAAGTATCGCAAATTCAATTGGCTATACGATCATGCCAATGCTGATCGCGAATTTGGGAGGAACACAGAAGGGATGGCTCGGAATTGCTTTGATGATTGGAATTCCTTCTTTGATCATAGGGCTGCTCCGGTTTTTCTTTGTAGAAGAAGTAGAAGAAGCAGAAGAAGAATCGGATGAAAGAAAAAAGGAGGCTTCAGTAAACCTTATTGAAAGTATTAAGATTCTTTTTTCAAACAAATATGTAGTAATGGTCGCGTTGGCAGGATTTTTGACTACTGTGATCAATACATTATCGCAGTCTGTAGGAACATATTATTTTACCTATAACGTAGGGAATCTGTCTCTGATGTCCCTGGTAACCATGGTTGGAATCGGAACTCCATTTATATTACTGTTTTTTCCGGCCATTATGAGAAAGTTAGGATCAATGACCCTGACAAGGATTGGATTGATCTTAGGTGTAGCAGGGGGAGTTATCAGATATTTTGCGGGAAGCAATCTCCTGCTTCTGATCGTTACAAACTTACTTTGCAGCGTAGCTGTGCTGCCTTTGGCGTGTATGGAGAATGTGTACCTGATCGATTGTATGGAGTATAGCTTTTTGAAAACAGGAAAAAAAGTCGAGGGTATCATGGCTTCTCTGAACAATTTTTTGAAAAAGTTAGGAGGCGCGGCAGCGTCCGGCGGCCTTGGCATCATTATGGGAATGGCAGGATATGACGGATTGGCCGCAGTTCAGACAGAAAGCGCGGTTACCACGATCAAGATGCTGTATTCCCTGGTGCCGGGAGCTATCTTCTTGATCGCGTTTATTATTTTATGTTTCTATGATTTGGAAAAAAAATTGGTGGAACTTAGAGCGGGAGAGGAGAAAAAGGTATGATCCGGATTTATGATACAACAACCAATCATTTAGATAATCCTGTCGGAATCGATACAACGCAGCCGCGCTTCTCGTGGAAAATGAAGTCAGACGGCCGTGATGTGACACAAAGCGCGTACCAACTGCAGGCGGCAGCGGATGAACATTTCCAAAACATCATCTGGGATACGGACAAGAGGAGTACTGGCCAGAGTATCGCAATATATTGGGAAGGACCGCGGCTTGTTTCTGCGCAAAGAATCTATTGGCGTGTAAAGCTTTGGACTCAGAATGAAGAAAGTGAGTACTGTGAGCCGCAGTATTTTGAGATGGGATTATTAGAGATATCGGACTGGAAGGGGAAATGGATCGAGATGGAAAAGGAAGTCGATCCGAACGTGTATCAGCGCGAGCCCATGATTCGAAAAAGTTTTCCTGTAAGCGGGCCGGTAAAACGTGCGCGTATTTACGCAACGGCACACGGGGCATACACATTTTATATCAATGGCAGGGCAGGGACACAAGATTTGTTCCTGCCGGGAAGGACCGCGTATTATGAGCATCTTCCTTATCAGACATATGACATCACATCCTTGCTTACGGAGGGAGAGAATGTTCTTGCCGTCATGATGGGTGACGGATGGTGGAGAGGCGCCAATACGGCCCAGGGAATCCATAACCTGTTTGGGGAGAAACTGGCGTTTCTGGGACAGATAGAATTGGAATATGAAGATGGCAGAAAGGAAGTCATTGGCTCTGACAGCAGCTTTCGATATATGGCCGGTCCGCTTCTGAAATCAGATACGAAAACCGGAGAAATATATGACGCGCCGCAGGAGCCGAAAGGATGGAAGTGCCCGGGCTTTGATGACAGCGTCTGGGATTTTGCAATAGAGACGGAACATTCTATGAAGCCCTTGGAAGGAACGTCCAGTGTTCCGGTCAGGGCAATGGAAACATTTCATCCGGATATCCTCCATACTCCGGACGGAAATACAGTTCTTGATTTTGGGCAAAATATTGCCGGCTTTGTATCATTTTCCGTAACGGCGCCGAAAGGGACGTGCATTCGTATGGTTCACAGTGAAGTTCTGGATTTAGAGGGCAATTTTACAGTCAGTCATTATGGAGGACATTATAGCATGCTCAGCGGAAGGGAGGAAACATTTCAGGAGGAAGTTTACATTACTTCCGGAGAAGGAGAGGAACAGTTTTGTCCGCTGTTCACTGTGTTCGGATTCCGCTATGTATTATTGGAAGGATATCCGGGAGACATCAATCCACAAAACTTCACGGCACATGCAGTATATTCAAAAATGAAAGAAACAGGAAAATTTTGCTGCTCAGAGAAGAAATTGAACCAACTGGTACAGAACAGTCTCTGGAGCCAGAAGGGGAATTTTCTGGAGGTGCCAACGGACTGTCCCACACGAGAACGCGCGGCGTGGAGCGGAGACGCACAGGTATATTGTAAGACTGCCAGTGATTTCATGGATACCTATACTTTCTATGAAAAATGGATGAGGGATGTGGCGGCAGATCAGACTGCGGATGGCAAAATACGAAATGTCACTCCACAAGGCAAGATCTACAATAAAAATGAGGCGGTCCGTATGGCGATGCGGCAGGGGGTACAGGATGAAGCGCAAGCCTGGAAAAAGGTGGAGGCAGAATACGACCAGGGTGATTTTCTGGATGGTTCCGCAGGATGGGGAGATGTGGCAGTGATCTTACCCTGGACAATTTATCAGGTTTATGGGGACAGCAGGATTCTGGAAAATCAATATGAAAGCGCAAAAAAATGGGTGGATTACACATTGGCAAATGCGGAGAATACAAATCCTTATTATCAGAGCGCACCATGGTATCGGCAGAATCAGGAAGAAAATGACAGCGCGTATATCTGGGACACTTGTTTTCATTGGGGAGAGTGGCTGGAGCCGGACAGTACGGAAAATGATTCTAACGGAGACAGCGGGCAGAATTTCTTTCAGATGGTTGAACAGCAGATGAGGACAGGAGAGCCGGTCGTGGCTACAGCATTTATGGCAAATTCTATTCATCTGCTTTCTAAGATTGCGCAGATATTAGGAAAAAAAGAGGATGAGAAATACTATGCGGGCAAATACGCAAAAATCCGTGAGGCCTATAATAAGTACTTTGTAAATGAGGACGGAAGCATCTGGAATAAAGACGGACAGGATAACCGGCAGGCACCGCTGGCAAGGACTCTGGCTTTCGGATTGGTTGAGGAAGGGACAGCACGGAGGATGGCGCGGAAGCTTAATGAATACGTGATTGGGGCGGACTATCATTTGAATACAGGATTCTTATCGACCAAGTTTTTACTCCCTGTATTAGCGGAATATGGATATGCGGATACGGCATATAAGGTGCTGATGCAGCAGACATATCCATCATGGATGTTTCACATTGAACGCGGAGCGACAACAATCTGCGAAAGCTGGGCGTGCTATCTGCCGGATAAGGAGCCGTTTGCATCCTATAACCACTATTCCTATGGCGCGGTTAGTGACTTTGCGTTCTCTGGCATTGCGGGAATCAAACCGGTTGGTGCGGGATATAAAACGTTTGTATTGGAGCCGGTTTCAGGTGGGGATTTGCAGTGGGCAGAAGCGGAATATGAGTCGCCCTATGGAAGGATTTTTTCACGGTGGGAAGGAAATGCGGAGGGAGTCAGGTATCAATTTGATATACCTCCAAATACGAAAGCTGAGATTAAAATAAAGGCTTCGGAAGCGGAATATAAACGAATCAAACAGGACTATCCAGATAGCAGTTATCAGGATGGAAAAGTCAGCATCCGTGTAGGAAGAGGACAGTATGAAATCAGATAATTTGTAAAATAATTTTAGAATACCAATAATACAGTACGATCTATTCGTGCGATTAACTCCATCA
>CATLCV010000198.1 GCA_949893755.1 uncultured Lachnospiraceae bacterium
GCTCTTCATGAAATTCCAGTCCGATCCCGTGTCCGCCGATCTCCTCCACCACGGAATAGCCGTTTGCCTGGGCGTGGGAGTTGATGGCGTCGGCAATGTCTCCCAGATGTCCCCAGGGCTTTGCCTGGGCCAGACCGAGATGTACGCATTCTTCCGTTACCCGGATGATGCGCTCGGCGCGCTCGGAAATCTTTCCCAGAGTGAACATGCGGGACGCGTCGGAAAAGTATCCGTCCAGGCTGGTGGACACGTCTACATTGACAATGTCGCCCTCCTGCAGGATGATGTTTTCATCCGGAATGCCGTGGCAGACTTCGTTGTTGATGGAGGTGCAGACGCTTTTCGGAAATCCCTGGTAGTGGAGCGGGGCAGGGATCCCGCCGTGGCTGGTGGTAAAATCATATACGATCCGGTCGATCTCCGCGGTGCTCATGCCGATATGGATATGCTTCGCTACCTCGTCCAGCACGGCGGTGTTTAACGCGGCGCTTTCCTTGATCTTTTCAATCTGGAAGGGCGTTTTTAAAAGCTCTCTCTTCGGGACGATCTCGCCCCGGTCGGCATGTAACAGAATTTTTTCTTCGATCGGCATGTGGCATTTTTTATACTTTTTGCCGCTGCCGCACCAGCATGGATCATTTCGCTGCATTTTCATTACCTCTCTTTTCCATTTACGAATGATATAATTTAACATATGTTTGCATTCCTTATATAAATATATGATCAAAGGGCACGCCCGGAACATCATGGTATGAATCGATGGATCCGTGTACTGCCTGTAACGTCTGCGGGACAGGCGCGCGGTGTCCGATGATGGATCAAAAACGGTGAATAAATAATCCGCTCCGCAGCTTGGGCTCGAACCAGGTGGACTTGGGCGGCATCAGGCGGCCGGAGTCCGCCACGGAGAGCAGTTCTTCCATTGAAGTGGGATACATGGCAAAGGCTGCGTTCTCCGTGCCTGCATCTGTCAGCCGGACCAGCTCCTCCAGTCCCCGGATCCCGCCTATGAACCGGATCCGCGGGTCAGTCCTGGGATCCCGGATGCCGAACAGCGGGCCGAGAACTGTATTTTGCAGAATGGACACGTCCAGGTCATCCACCGGATCCCGGGTGTACAGATCTGCATGTGCTGTAAGCGCATACCAGGCGCCGCCGAGGTACATGGCGATCTCACCCTTGTGCCCGGGATGCCGGGGGCCGGACAGCTCCCGGATGTCAAAATGTCTGCTGACTGCGTCCAGCAGTTCTTCGCGGGTGTGTCCGTTCCATCCGGTGACGACCCGGTTGTAGTCGTAAATCCTCAACTCGTCTGCGGGGAAGAGCACGGAGAGGAAGTAGTTAAATTCCTCGTCCCCGGTATAGTCCGGGTGTGCCTCCCTGCGTTTGAGACCGGCTTTTACTGCGGAGGCGGCACGGTGATGGCCGTCTGCGATATAAATATGCCCGATCCCGGCGAATAATTCCGTGACGGCTTCGATATTTTGCTCCAAACGCCATACCTGATGGCGGATCCCGTCCTCTGCCGTGAAATCGTAGAGCGGAGCGGAGGCTTTTGCGGCTTCCGTAAGCTGCCTCAGGTCCGGATCAGGACGGTAGGTCAGAAAAATGGGGCCGGTCTGGGCGCTCAGCGTGTCCACATGGCGGATCCGGTCCAGCTCCTTTTCTTCCTTGGTATTCTCATGCCTGCGGATGGTCCCGTCCAGATAATCGTCGATGGAGGCGCATCCCACGATGCCGGTCTGGGTGCGTCCGGCAAAGGTCAGGGCGTAGAGATAGTAGCAGGGCTCGGGGTCCTCGATAAACGACCCGTCTGAGAGCATTTCCCGGAGAGTGTCACGGGCGCGCTCGTATACCTGCGGGGAATACATGTCGGTGTCGTCCGGAAACTGGGTCTCCGGGCGGTCTATCTTCAAAAAGGAAAGGGGGTTCTGCCTGACTGCTTCTTTGGCTTCTGCCCGGTTGTAAACGTCATAGGGGAGGGCGGCGATGGAGGAAGCTTTTTCCTTCGATGGCCGCACGCTCCGGAAAGGACGGATGGTTGGCATAGGTGAGTGCTCCTTTTCTGGGTAATTTAGGTCATTGCATGCCTTCTTATTTTATGCAATTATGGAGTGCATGTCAATTGGTTCTGGGGGAAAAAGTGGAAAAAGGATAGGGAAGAAGTGCTTGCGGTGATGGCAGACATACCTCACAAAGGGCATGTCTGCTTAACCCGGTTAAAATGCAGTTTCTTATTTGCGAAGGAACATATCCTGCGCGTATTCTTTGATATCACTGGGACTGATCATGTTGTACTTGGCTTTTACCGTACAAAAGTAATCGCTGATGAGCGCTTTGTCAATGATCCGGTCGGACGGAACGGTGATGGGGAGATCGCCGCGGGCAGTGAGCCAGGGAGCTTCGTTGTGCGTGAAGCATTCGAGAACTTTTCCGCTGTAACAGCACAGGTTATGAATCACACTGTCATAGATTGCTTTCTCTCCGGATGAGAATATTGACGCGTCGAAGGGATCAGTATTTCCAATCGGGTCAAAGCGGTAATCCCTGTAGCGGGAATAAATGTCTCTGTAAACCGGGCCATGTACCCATGCCTGACAATCTTCTGTGAAGAGAAAGGTCTGATAGAAGGCAAAGTAGAATCCCTGAATGTAGTAAAGTGCCTTCTGCAGCGCCAGCGGTGTGATATCTTCGCATTGACTCAAAAGATATTGAATGACGATATTAATCTTACTGTCAGAAGACATATTGTCAGACAGCAAGGAACCAACAGCTCTCCGGCTTTTTTCATAGGCAAGTGTTGACTTCAGATTTTTTCTGTTTGATTCAAGCAATTCAGCGTAAAACGCGGGTTCATTGTATATGCGGACAAGAATATCGGAGTATTGCTTTGTAGGCACATCTCCGTCATAATATCGTGAAAAGGTTTGTTCGCCCCAGCCAAGAAGCAGGGAAAGCGGACGCTTTCCAATATCATATCTCTCCGGAAGCTCCCGGATCTTCTCAAGGGCAATGATATTGTTTGCCTGACGATATACATCATACAGGGCACGTAGATTGGAGTCAGAGAGCTCCGGAACGTAAATAGGGGAACCGCAGCGGGCACAGTGTGCTTCTTTTCCGGTATAGGAATACTCCTTTTCCTTAATGGTGCCTGCCATTGGGACAACTGCCGCGACATAATCTACATCGTCTCTGCACATTTCACAAAACACTTTCCTGGTATTCATTTGCAACGCCTCCTTTCGATTCATCATGACCGGAACAGATTTTGGAGAGAGTGACAGAAATCTTCTGTTTTAATTTGCATCAATATTGATTTTTGCTTATCACTTCGGATGTTGTACTCATTGATAAAGTTTATGTTTTCCTGCCGGTTTTCATTCAGTGAGATCGTGTATCGATTTTTCTCAACACAGGTTTTGATCTTAGCGAGAACAGCATCAATCTCTTCTCGTGTATAATTTTGATTATAATGTGGATTTATAGTCGAACCTCCTATAGTACTATAATACAAAAAAGTATTATTAAAGTCAATAAGAAAGCATCAATTGATGCGATACAATTCGCTTTCCAAAGAAGGAAAAATATATTTACGGAATATACTCAGGATAGTATAATGAAACCAATATGGAGAAAAACAGAATTCAGGAGGTTTCGTAAATGCTGTACGAGGATGAAAAGGATTATATCATGCGGATGATCAAGGAAATGGTTCGGGTGCTTTTTTCGCTGATGCTGGGGAAGCAGTATACGCAGGTGGAGCTGCCCGGAGAGAATCGGTTTTTGGTATCCGGAAAGAACCTGGGTGACCTGAAAGAGATGGCGGACCGGGGGAAGATCAATGAGGCTGAGAACCTGCTGCTGGAAAATCTGGATTATGAAAATAAGGAAGAAGTGGCGGCGGCAGTCCTTTTTTATGAATATGTGGGTCAGATGGAGGAAGGCTTTTTGAAGGAGAACGGGTATTCCCTGGAGGAGGTGTACGATGGGCTGATGCAGATTGCCAGGAACAGCGGGTACGGGGAGCTGGTTCCGGGAAGCCTGCCGGAAACAGAGTGATGGGGCTGCCGGAAAATCGTTCCGGCAGCCCCAGCGTATCGGCCTTTTCACAAGGGATGCCCAAGGGCATCCCATCATGGATCCGGCCGCTTTACAAGGTATACCATATGATCTGATTCGCTTCCAGCTCCAGCTTAAAGTTGGTCCCATCCCCCAAATACACGGTCGTGCTCTGGGGCTCATAGGTATTGTTCACCACACAGTATTTTCCATTTTCAGGATAGGCATGGACCTCCACGTTGTAGTTCGTGGAAAACCATCGGTGCAGGTTCGCTTCGTCCCCGGTGCTCCACAGGACCGCCCGGTAGAAGAGGCGGCTGTTCTCGAAGCTGTAGGGCAGTCCGGTGATATAGACGGCGCGGCCCTTTCCGAAGGTGTTGACCGCAAGCTGCACTTCCTTTTCGCGTTCTACAAGCACCTGGGCGCCTTCCAGCGCGTAGATATTTTTCTTGCTTTCCCCGAAGTCGATCTCATCTGACGCGTCCTCGGTAATAAAATGACTGCTGCATTCCCAGTTGTATTTGTCGTAGCCCAGGGTGAAGCCGCGCTCCTCCTCCACGCCGAACACGTTGGCAAGCTGGAAGAAATGGCCGTTTGCCTGGTGGGCGGTGGGTTCGCCGATGCCGATGATGCCGCCGCCGTCGTAGACAAACTGCTTGACCGCGGAGGAAATGTCCGGGTCGCACCACCATTCCCCGCCGGTATGAGCCGTGTCGGCATCCCCCACATTTATGAGCACGTCAATACATTTCAGGATATCCGGATTCTCCTTGATATCGTCAAAGCTGATGAAACGCACGTCAAAGGGTGCGCCGGAGAGGGCCTCGATGACTCCCGCATAGGAATAATTCTGTTTGAAATACAGGGCATGGTGTACCATGTGGCATCCCCAGGCGCGCATTTTTCCCCAGCAGTTCAGGACAGCGACACGCTTGACGCAGTAGGGCACGCAGCCTTTTACGTTGTCATAAAGCTCGCGGAATTCATTGCAGACAGATTCCACATAGTCTACAAATTCCGGGAAATCCAGCGTCAGCTTCAGGTATCCGCCGTACCCGATCCGGTCTACGGGCTTGCGCAGGATAGCACGGCGGGCAGTCACCCAGTTGACCTTGGCCTCCTTCACGGGATCGCCGCCTTCGTGGAAGGTATCCGGGAAGAAATAGGGCAGCAGGCGGGCCTCTGTATAGGAAACGCCTTCGATGTCGCTGATCAGCCGCAGGGTGGAGCCGTTTCCCACGCTTCCCACAACCGCGTCCAGCCCCAGTTTTTCAAATCCCTCCAGAAACGGCTCGGTGCCGATCCAATGGTCCCCCAGGAACATCATGGCTTCCTTGCCGTATTCATGAGTAATGTCTGTCATTTCTTTTACGATCTTCGCCACTTCCCTGCGCTGGAATGCCTGGAAATCCCGAAATTCTTTGGAGGGGATGCGGTACTGGTTGTTGTAATAGCCCTGATCGATGATGTATTCGGGGCGGAACGGGTAGCCGGACTCCCGCTCGAACTGCTCCAGGATATATGGGCTGACGGATGCCGAATAGCCGTACCAGTCCACGTATTTTTCACGGGCCAGCTCATCGAATACGAGGGTGAACTGGTGGAAAAATGTGGTGAAGCGGAGCACATTTACATAGGGGTGGTCCTGGATGAACCTGCGCAGGCGCTCCATGGTAAATGCGTGGGTCTTGGGCTGGCGCACGTCGAAGGTGATCTGGTGCTCCACGTCCTTCCAGTCGTTGACCACCGCGTTGTACATATGGACCGGATCCCACATGATGTAGGCCAGGAAGCTGACCGTATAATCGTGAAATGGGACGGCGCGGATGACCACCTCTCCAGCGCTCTCGTCATAGTGCCAGCCGGATGTGGAAATCGCCTCTCCGTTGCTCTCGCCGCAGTGCCTGCCGGATGGGGGGACGACCTCCCCGGTGCTCCGGTCGATGACTTCCCACCAGCGGGTGATGTCGTCCCGGGTGTTGGGAGTCAGCATGTCTCTGTACAGACCCTTCATCAGGGGGATGCGCAGTGAATCCGCCGATGCGGTGTAAATGGGGGTCATGAGGTACATCTGCTGGATCTCGTCGGGGTTGGCTTTTGCCCAGGCATTGTCCTTGCGGGTGGTGTAGTAGGTGGAGTAGACCTTGAGCCCTGCGTCTTTTAACTCCACGGGGAAATCGGTCCCGTCGCAGTCACGGACCGCGTCGGCGCCCCATTGCTCGGACAGGCGTATGGTATCTTCGATGATATCCATGTCTGTGGGTATGGTTACACGTCCTTTCGTATTCATGTGGAAATCCCTCCGATCTTGAAAATATATTGGATATAGATCATGCTGCCCGGGGGCAGCGCCGTCCGTCCGGTCCAGCTGTTGATGAGGCCGGGAACGGGGCAGCTTTTGTGATACCAACATATGCAGAAAGGCCGCCAGTGGCAGGCTTTCTGTATGGTGTAAGTATATCATAACGGAGGGGGAAAGTCTATTCTGAGAGGGAATAACATTTGTAGTCTGTAACGGCAAAGATAATTGAACCCTAATTTGAAATTGAATTGTCGAATCATGAGTGATATACTGATAATAAAATATTATAGGAACTTAAAGACAATTAGAAAAAGAAGGGGGATATGTAAATGAGTACAATTTTATCAAAAAAAGCAATGTCGGAAGAAGATATTAAGCTACAATATATCACCCCTTCGGTTACGGCTAAATGGAATATAAATAAAATTACTATGGAAACACAGGTGACTGATGGAAAAATCAATTTAAAAGGAAATTTTGTCTTCCGCGAAAAACCAAAACGTGCGGACTATATCCTATATTTGAATGCAAATAATCCTATCGCAATTATAGAAGCAAAGGATAACAATCATAGCATTTCATATGGTTTACAGCAGGCAATGGATTACGCGCGGATGTTGGATCTTCCGTTTGCGTATAGTTCGAATGGAGACGGATTTGCTGAACATGATTTCCTCACAGGTAAGGTACGGGAGTTTGGTTTAGATGAATTTCCAACGGAACAAGAGCTGACTGCCAGATATAAGCAAGAAGCTGGATTGACATCAGTACAGGAAACTATGATTCAACAACCGTATTACAGCAGTCAGAATACATATCCGCCTCGGTATTATCAAAGAATCGCGATTAACCGGACAGTTGACGCAATCGCAAAAGGCCAGAATCGACTTTTGCTTGTTATGGCTACTGGCACAGGCAAGACCTATACAGCATTTCAAATTATATATCGTATGCTACAAAGTGGCTTAAAAAGAAAAGTCCTTTATCTTGCGGACCGCAACATTCTTGTAGATCAGTCTATTCAACAGGATTTTGCACCATTGGAGAAGGTCATCCATAAAATGAACGTATCCAAGGACGACAGGAGCACGATTACCTCTCATGAAGTGTACTTTTCGCTATATCAGCAGCTGATTGGTGAGGATGATAAGGAGCATTTTAGTGAGCTTTTTACACAGGATTTCTTTGACCTTATTATTGTAGACGAATGTCACCGGGGAAGCGCGAAAGAAGAGAGCCGATGGCGGAGAATTTTAGAATATTTTCATTCTGCTACTCAGATTGGTATGACGGCAACGCCTAAAGAAACAAAGTATATTTCCAATCTCAGTTACTTTGGCGAGCCTGTCTATACGTATAGTTTGAAAGAAGGGATTGAAGACGGATTTCTTGCTCCGTTTAAAGTGATTAATATCATGACTGATATTGGTGATGGCTGGAGACCACGCAAGGGACAGCGTGATATTTATGGAAATGAAATTGAAGATCGGATCTTTACGAATAGTGATTACGATTACAATATTATTATAGAAGACCGCATTCAGCAGGTTGCCGCAGAGATAACCCGTTATTTGAAGAGTACGGACAGAATGGCAAAAACGATTGTATTTTGCGCAACGGAAGATGCCGCGGAACGTATGCGCCAGGCTTTGGTAAATCTCAATTCTGATATGATGAAAGAGAATCCTGATTATGTAGTGCGTATTACAGGCAGTGATGATTACGGAAAGAAGAAGCTTGATTATTTTATTTCGGTTTCTGCTCGTTATCCGGTTATTGCAACAACTTCAAAGCTTCTTTCAACAGGTGCGGACTGTAAAATGACGAAGTTGATTGTTCTTGATGAAATGATTGGGTCGATGACGGAATTTAAACAAATTATCGGTCGGGGAACCAGACTGCGTGAAAAAGAGGGAAAAACTCATTTTGTGGTTATGGATTTCCGCAATGTGACCAGACTGTTTGCTGATCCGGATTGGGATGGCCCGATTGAAGTAGATGCAAATTTCGAGCCTCAAAAACCATTTTCCTATGGAAAAATTGACACTCATCCAAGTCCGTTTAAAGATCCTCCTGAGCAGTATAAAATACCAAAACCTATCGTAGACCGCGATGGATGCAAGGTTCAGATTATACATAAAACAGTGTCTGTCTACGATGCAAATGGAAAGCTGCTTCGACAGGAAAGTATTGTTGACTACACGAAAGAAAATATCCGTGGGGAGTATGCGTCTCTTGATCATTTTATTCAGAAATGGTCTGCTGAGGAGAAAAAAGAAAAAATCAGAGAAATGTTGTTGGAGCGTGGTATTGACCTTGAACTTTTGAAAGCTGACCAGAATATGTCTGATGTGGATGATTTTGATTTTATCAGTCATGTTGCATTTGATAAGAAGCCGCTGACACGTAAAGAGAGAGCAAATAATGTGAAAAAGCGGGACTTTTTGAGCAAATACAGCGGTGTTGCAAAGGAAGTACTGGAAGCGCTTCTCGATAAATATATGAATACTGGTATTTATGAAATTGAAAAAACAGAAATTTTAAAGCTTGACCCGTTTTTAAAGCTGGGTAAGCCTGCAAAGATTGCCGGTTATTTTGGAGGAAAGGCCGGTTATATAAAAGCGGTGAAGGAATTGGAGGCAGCTATTTATTCAGAAGAGGCGGTATAAAATATGAGTAATTTATCAGGATTTGTAAAAAGACTTCGGGATATCATGCGTAACGATGCAGGTATCAATGGTGATGCCCAGCGCATTGAGCAGATTGCATGGCTGCTCTTTTTGAAAGTATATGATGCGAAAGAGCAGGACTGGGAATGGGATGATGAAAGCTACGTATCTATTATTCCAGAAGAATGCCGATGGCGGAATTGGGCGGCAGATGACCATTCCGGCATGGCGATCACAGGAGATAAGCTGCTGGATTTTGTAAACAATACGTTATTTCCGACATTAAAGGCGCTTCCGGTTGATGCGACTACACCGCTTAACAAATCTATTGTACAGACTACATTTGCTGATGCAAATAACTATATGAAAGATGGAGTATTGTTGCGTCAGATTGTGAATTATATTGATGATATTGATTTTAGTAATTATGAAGAAAGCCATGCGTTTGGAGAAATATATGAAACCATTCTGAAGGAACTGCAGAGCGCAGGTTCTGCAGGTGAGTTTTATACGCCACGTGCTGTTACCGACTTTATGGCACAGATGATTGAACCACAGATTGGGGAATCTATGGCCGATTTTGCCTGCGGTACAGGTGGATTTATCACAAGCTGGCTAAAAGAATTGAGAAAAAAAGTAAAGACTACCGAGGATGAAGCTAGTTATGCCAACTCCATTTACGGCATTGAAAAAAAGCAGTTTCCGTATATGCTGTGTATTACAAATATGCTTCTTCACGATTTGGACGCCCCAAAGGTATTTCATGACAATGCTTTGCTGCGTAATGTATTGGATTATACGGAGGAAGATCGTGTCAATGTTATTCTGATGAATCCGCCTTATGGTGGTTCTGAAAAGGCAGATGTAAAAAAACATTTTCCTGCGGATCTTGCCAGCAGTGAGACAGCGGATTTGTTTATGTCTGTGATTATGTATCGTTTAAAAGAAAATGGGCGAGTTGCGGTAATTTTACCGGATGGTTTTCTATTTGGCACGGATAATGCAAAGGCGGCAATCAAGAAAAAGCTTTTCACAGAGTTTAATGTCCATACGATTGTCCGTATGCCAGGCAGTGTATTTTCCCCATATACATCAATCACGACTAATATTTTGTTCTTTAATAAAACTGGCGCTACCAAAGAGACATGGTTCTATCGTCTGGATATGCCGGATGGATACAAGCATTTCAGCAAGACCAGGCCGATGAAGCTGGAGCATTTTGCGCCAGTTGTCGAGTGGTGGAATAATAGAAAAGACATCTGTGTGGATGGATTTGATAAAGCGAAGAAATACGATGTTATTGAACTGGAAAGCCGTAACTATAATATTGACCTTTGTGGCTATCCCCATGAAGAGGAGGAAATCCTTCCTCCGAAGGAACTGATTCAACAGTATCAGGAAAAAAGAGCGAGCCTGAATGCGGAGATTGACCGTATTCTTGCACAGATAACGGATATTTTGGGAATTACATTTGAAGATGAGGAAGGAAAGAATTGATTATGACCGCACAGCAGTTAAAAAATTCAATATTACAGATGGCTGTTCAGGGCAAGCTTGTTCCGCAGAACCCTTCCGATGAACCGGCTTCCGTTCTTCTGGAACGTATTCGCGGGGAAAAGGCGAGGCTTGTGAAAGAAGGGAAAATTAAGAAAGAGAAGAACCCTTCTGTTATCTTCCGGGGGGCGGATAATTTGCCTTATGAGAAGATAGGCGGAAATGAGCCTGTGTGCATTGCGGATCTGGTGCCGTTTGAGATTCCGGAGAGTTGGGAGTGGGTGCGATTAGGGGATATATTTCAGCATAATACTGGAAAA
>CATLCV010000199.1 GCA_949893755.1 uncultured Lachnospiraceae bacterium
CCTAACTGTCTACGCTTAACAGCTGTCTGTTACCAGGCAGCGCCCAAGACTTGCTAACGGTGGCTCGCCAGGCCTTTCCGTACGGGATTTCCACCCGCTAAACTATCCGCCCTTTTCTGGGCGCACTCATCCTTTCACCGCTCCGCTGACCATACCGTCCACGAAGTATCTCTGGGTGCACAGGAAGAATACGATGATCGGTCCGATCAGGGTAGACGCAGCCGCCATCATCACGCCCATATCCGAACCGTAGGATCCGTTCATTGCCAGGAATCCCAGGGTTGCCGTGAAGTTCTTGGCCCCCTGAAGAAATGTGGATGAGATCAGGTACTCATTCCAGGACTGCAGCCCGATCAGGATCGCCACCGTGATCAGCCCCGGGGAAACCACCGGGCGCATGATATGCCAGATCACCTGCCAGGTTCCCGCTCCGTCGATCCGCGCGGATTCCTCCAGTTCCTTCGGTACATTGAGGAAAAAGGTCCGCATCAAAAATACGGAGAGAGGCATATACAGCGCAGCCAGGATAAAGCTGGTGGCCAGGATATTTCCGATCAGGTTTAACTTTGCATATGCATAATACAGCGGGAACAAAAACAGCTGGATCGGCACGGTCATTGCCATCATGAAATACATGAGGATGACTCCGCTTCCTTTGATCCGCTTCCCGGACAGCACATACCCTGCCAGGCTGGCCGTGACCAGCACGATCAATACCGTACATCCGGTCAGCTTCACGCTGTTGATAAAGCCTACGGAAAAGTTGCCGGTCTTCCATGCCTGGATATAATTTTCCAGATGCAGGACAAACGGCCAGGAAAGGGGATTGCTGACAATTTCCGTGTTGGTCTTAAAGCTGTTGATCACCACCAGCGCGATGGGCGCCAGGCAGATGATCACAAGAACGATCAGCACCAGATGGATGATAAAATTGATACCAAATTGTTTTTTCTTCGAAGCCACTCCCATTTGTTTTCCCTCCTTCTACTGCATCTCTTCATTTTTGCTCAGTTTCGTGTAAATGGTCGACGCGATCAGACCAAAGAAGCTGATAAACAAGCCCACTGCCGCCGCTTTTCCGACCTTCATGGAATCAAAGGCGAAGGAATACGCATAGGTTCCGAGTACCTCTGTCGCATGAGCCGGTCCGCCTCCTGTCATCAGCTTGATGTAATCGAAGGCAAGGAAGGAGCCGATGGTGATCATGACAAACATGAGGCTCACTGTGGACATGATATTCGGCAGGTAAATGTAGCGGAACAGCTGCCATCCGTTGCACCCGTCCAGCCGGGCCGCTTCCACCTGGTCCGTGGGCACCTGGCGCAGCGCCGCCAGATAGATGACGGTCAGGTAGCTCCAGTAATGCCAGATATCCACTGCCGCGCATCCGTAGATCGCTGTCTTCATATCCGCCAGCGGAGAGCTGATGTCAAATCCCATATTCCGGAATACGGAGATCACGCCGGATACCGGGCTGAATACCACATTCAGCCAGAGCATGGCATTGACAGAGGGTGCAAGCACATAGGGAATCAAAAACGCGACCTGGTAGATGCTCCTGGTCTTTTTTCTGGAGAGCAGCAGCATGGCCGCCAGCATTCCGATACAGACCGGGATCGTCAAAAACAGCAGGGTCCAGATGATGTTGTTCTGGATCGCTTTGAAAAAGATCTTATCCTGGAAAAGCTCAATAAAGTTTTTCAGTCCGATAAAATTGATGTTTGGAGATAATCCGTTCCAATCCGTAAAGGAATACGCGAATGTCATAACCCCCGGGAGCAATATAATACTTACGCTGATCAGCAGCGCAGGAGCGATCAAAAAATAATTCCAATTGATTTTTCTTTTTTTCATCTTTTTTCTCCTAAATTTGAAACCCATTTGCTTTAGTGAAAAAGCGGGCCGGAATCTGTTCCCTGATTCATTCCAGCCCGCTTCATTACTTATTCATGGCCCTTCAGCACAGCTCCTTAGTCCATATTCGGCTTCGGAGTCGGCGGCACCATGCCGTTCTCGAATTCTGTTTTAAATTCATCCTCCAGGGACTGAACATACTCATCCACTGTGGATGTTTCATACCAGACTTCATCAATATTGACGATCCTGGTCTGCGTTGCGGACGGGAAGAAGGTATTGTCATAATATCCGAAGTTCCCCTGGTTCACAGCATCTGAAATATCGCTGACCACCTTTACAAATTCCGCTGACAGGTAACTCATATCGCCTGCATCTACACTGGAAAGATCCTTCAGAGGTGTTCCCCAGTATCCGGGCCAGGCTGCTGTCATTTCCTGCATAAATTCCGCATTCATCATCATATCGATGACCTTTGCAGCTTCATCCTTGTGGGAATCCTCCGCATTTGCATTGATCGACAGGGTACAGGCCGCGCCCAGTGTATAGGTCGTATCCGGCACCTGCTCCGTAGCCGGGAACGGGATAAATGCGATATTTTCTTCCTTATCGCCTGTAAAGAAGGAAGCTGCCCACTGGAATGCGATCGACGGTCCTACGAAAAACGGCGCTTTTTCATCGGATAAGAGCTGCAGGGATTCGCTGAAGTTCAGGTTTACATAATCTTCCCCTGCAAGATATCCTTTATCCCACCATTCCTTTGATTTTTCAATGGCTGCTTTCACACCGTCGTTTACCCAGCTTTCTTCGCCTGTCAGAACCTTGTACATAGTCTGAGGCGTCGCGATATGGGTCAGGAACAGAGATGCGTAATTTTCATTGACGGGCTGCCAGCCTTTATTCCCTGTAACAGAAGCATACATTCCCTTTTCGATCGCCTCATCCATGATCGCTTCCATCTCTTCGATGGTCGTGGGAACTTCCCATCCATTATCCTGCAGCACTTTTTTATTGTAGAATACGCCCATTGTGCTGACGCCGTTTACCAGGCTGTAAAGGCTTCCATGTACTGTACCTGATTCGTAATATGGCTCCAGGATCTTATCCTTCCATCCATATTCTTCCGCATATCCATCCATATTTTCCAGCTTTTCTGCTTCTACCAGCGGCATTACAAAGGATGGGCCGGAACCGTAGATGATATCCGGTCCCTGATTTGCTGCCAGGGCTGTTTTGATGTCCGCATCTACAGACGGACGGAACTCTACTACAAGCTGATATTCATCCTGAGACGCATTATAGCTGTCCACGAGTATTTTTTTGAAAGCTTCCTGCGCATATGGCTCCGCACCCCAGAACCAAAGCGTGATCTCCTCTCTGCCTTCCAGATCTTCATCCTTCATGACAACAACATCGTCCCCTGCTTCTGCATCTGAATCCGCGTCTGCGTCATCTGTGCTTTCCGTTCCCTCCGTGCTTTCCGCATTGCTGTCATCGGACTCTTTTGTGGTTGATATCGCACATCCCGATAAAATAGATGCGAACATAGCAGCACACAATAACATGGATAACATTTTCTTTTTCATGACTTCCTCCTTTTATTTCATCATGTTTTGATAAACTTTTATCATTTGTTTATCATTTTCCTTTTGTTAATCATACTATATCTTAGATTTTCTTGTTTGTCAATCAAAATTTATGCATATTATTTACTTATGCCAATATAATTTTCTTCTTTTTTTACTCATTTATTTTAATATTCTGATTATTTATTTGTATTTATCATTATTTACTCTTATTTGCAAATGATAAACTTTGATAAATTTTTTATTTTTGTAAATTATGCACAAAAAAAGCACATCCATTTCTATGTTTCTTACAAAGCATAAAAATAATGTGCCTTTTTTAATCATAAGTTATAGCTGGTATCCATCCCCTATTTTTTTTACAGATTCTCCCGGCCGCAGGATGGGCGCAAAATAATTCGTATGGATTCCCCCGATCTCTTCATGACGGATCCGGCTGATCAGCACTTCCACTGCCTTTCGCCCCATCTGCTCCCCCGGCTGGATGATACTGGTCAGCATAGGATTCACCCAGCCGGCCTCTCTGAGATTTCCAAAACTCACAATAGAAATGTCCTCTCCGATCACCTTCTGGTTCTCTCTGGCATATTCATATACCCCCAACGACATTTCCCCATTACAGGAAACAATCCCTGTCACACCCTTTGAGAGTAGATAACCGGCTCCTTCGTACCCTGACTGACGGGAATATTCTCCATAGCAGACCAGTTCTTCGTCATATTCCAGGCCGTTGAGCACCAGGCTGTCTTTATAGCCTTCGACCCTCTTTCTGGTATTATAGATTTCTTTTTTTCCGGCCAGGATCCCAATCCTTCGATGGCCGTAGCTAAACAGATAATCCATTGCCATGCCGGCCCCCAGCTTATTATCTGCTGTGACAAAATCACAAAACACCTTGTAGACCGCTTTATCCAACAACAGATACTGGACTCCGGAATGCTTCAGCGCTTCCCCCAGGAGGACAGGGTTATCCCCTGTATTCATGTCATTGGGCGGAATCAGGATCAGTCCGTCCGCCCCAAGGAACACTGCCAGTTCGATCTGCTCAATACACTTCTGCGTCGTCTCCGAACAGTACAGCTGGAATACATGGTAGTCGTACAGCGAAGCATACTCTTCAATCCCCTGCATGCATTCCTCGATCAGTTCATTCCGAAGCCGCGGATAGATCAGTGCGATCAGCCGTCCGCCGTACCGGCTTTTGCTCTTTGCCCTGTCTTTCTTCCTGACATAACCAATTTCCCTGGCCGTATCAAATATCTTCTGTCTCGTTTCTTCTGAAATTCTGCAGTCTCTGTGATTCAGCACCAATGAAACACTTGCAGAAGAAACTCCAACCCGTTCTGCAATCTCCCTGATCGTTGCTTTCAATCAATCACCTCGCTCCTTTTACGGGAGTTCAATTTGCCCTCCTTCTATTCTATCCGCCAGGCCAACAGATTGCAAGTTTTTTGGTAAATATTTACTATTTAATTTTCAGAAAAAAAGTTTAGCAGCCTCAGTGCATTTTCCACATTCGAGGCATTGTCAGCCAGACCGGCCACCGGTTTTTCCATCCGAACCCCGGCAATCTCCCCGGCATATTTTCCGAAGCAGCTTTCCGGCCCCGTTCCGGTCACATTGCCGTCCTTGTCATATTCCGCCAGCCCGCACAGGAAAGCGCCGGGCTGCTCTGCTTCTGTGCTGCCCAGATCCTTTAGATACCCGGCCTGTGCGTATTCCGTCATCTGCTCTTCTTCCCCGATGATCACATCCACCACCTCCGCCCGGATCCAGGTCAGCGCAACCGCTTTATTCGCCCCGACCCCGGCGGAGATCGTCCGGATCTCGATTTCCTCATCCCCGCCTGTGCCGAGGATTTCCCGGACCTGATTCTCCAATCCGGAGGTGTCCTCCATAAATTCCAGGACCAGCACGGACACAGCCGTCTTTTGATTCTGTACAAATATGATATTGATAAAATAGACTGCCAGCAAAAGGATCACACAGCCTGCCAGCAGCGCGGCGGCATATTTTTTTATGAAGCTTATCAATCTGTTTTCTTTTTTCTCTTCCATATGTCTCTATATTTTCCAATGCGCCTGTCTCACATGCAGCACCATGCTGCCGGCCGGATACCGCATATCCATGTACACAGCACCGGAAACCGCAGCGATTTGTTACTTTTCTATAAATTTGTTTATTTTTCTATAAACTGCATCGTTGTCACATCAAACATCCCGGCTTCCGTGAGGCGCAGCTCAGGAATGACTGTCAATGCCATAAAGGAAAGCGTGATGAAGGGATCCACGCCCTCTGACACGCCCATGTCCCGCGCCTTCTGTACCATTTCTCCGGTTTTCTTCTGCACAGCCTCCGCACGGTCCACGCTCATCAGTCCGCCGATGGCAAGGGGAAGCACATCCACGACCTTGCCGCCGGAAGCGATCACATATCCGCCCTGGATCCGCTCCAGCTCCCGCACCGCGCACAGGATATCCCGGTCGTTATCGCCTGCCGCAATGATGTTGTGGGAATCGTGGGAAATGGTCGTCGCAATGGCGCCGGACTGAATCCCGTATCCTTTCACCGGGCACACTCCTACCTTTCCGTTTTTGCCGTGCCGCTCTACCACGGCCAGCTTCGCGTAATCCTTGTCCGGAATAAACACGCCGTGCCGGCCCGGAACTTCTTCCACCCTGTGCAGAGTCAGCAGTTCATTCGGCACCAGCTCCAGCACATGGTTCTTTTCTTTTTTTGCCAAAAGCAGATCTTCCTCTGACATGCTCCGGATCCGGACTGTACGGAGAAGGGACCGGTCCTTGAGTTCATATCCGAAGGAATCCAGCCACGCTTCCTCCACGATCCTTCCGTCCTTGAGCACCATGGAAGGCACTGCTTCCTTCAGATCATCGATGATCAGAAGGTCTGCCCGGTAGCCCGGCCCCACTGCGCCTGTGTCCTTGAGGCCATAAAACCTTGCCGCATTCCAGGACGCCATCTTGTATGCCCGCACCTCCGGCACGCCCAGGGCGATGGCCTTACGGACGCAGTAATTGATATGCCCGTCTTTTTCGATATCCTCCAGATGCTTATCGTCCGTACAGAACATGCACTGATCCAGGGAAGCCCCGTTTTTGAGGAGGCCGCTTAAGATCCCTTCCAGGTTCTTCGCCCCGCTGCCTTCCCGGACCAGGATGTGGAATCCGGCCCGAAGCTTTTCCAGTGCTTCCTCGCCGGTGGAGCACTCATGATCGTCCTGAATCCCGGCCATCCGGTATGCCTGGATCTCTTTCTGTGAGATTCCCGGCGCATGCCCGTCCATCACCATGTCCGAAAACGCATCCAGCTTATCCAGGGTTTCCGGATCCTCGTTCAGCACATCCACGAACCGCATCATTTCCCCCAGTCCCAGCACCCTTGGATGGGATTTGTATTCCGCCATATCCTGTGCGAGAAATTTTCCGGCGCCGTTGGTGTCAATGTTGGTGGCAGGCACCGACGAAGGCACCATCACATAGACGTCCGCCGGAACCTGCTCCGATGCGTCCAGGATATAGTCCATCCCCCGCTTTCCGCTGACGTTCACGATCTCATGAGGATCCGCCACGATCCCGGTGGTCCCTTTTCTGATGATATACTTCGTAAACTCCAGGGGGGACACCATGGAGGATTCAATATGTACATGGGCGTCGATCAGCCCCGGGGCGATATATTTGCCCGTGCAGTCGATCTCCCGCTCCCCTTCGTAGCTCCCCAGCCCCACAATGCGGCCGTCCACGATCGCCACATCGCAGGGGACGATCTCCTCCGAAAATACATTCAATACACTGCCGTTCTTCAGTACCAGGTCTGCGGGAATCTCGCCCTTCGCAGCCCGGATCATACTTTTGCTCATAGCTGCCTCCTTCTCCTTTTTTTCTTTGCAAAGCTTTTGCTCAGCCTCATTTATTTTTTATATATCTCTCAATGATACATTCATGCCCTTTTTTCTTGTTATATGTGATCCCTACCAGAAGAATATCTCCCGTATATTCCTTTATCCATGCAGCATACTGTTTTTTCTTAATTTGTGCTATGGCCCCTGCTGCAGATTTATTCCATTTTAATTCTACAACAAGCGCAGGACGTTCCACATTTCTTCTTGGCAGATATACCACATCAGCATAGCCTTTTCCAGAGGGAAATTCCATGATCGGATTCATATAATAATCCTTAGCACTGTAATATGCCATAAGAATCGTACATGTTAATGAATTTTCATTATTATATTTCAAAATAGATGCCGACTCATTGTGGACCGTTGCAATTCCATCTGCCACTGCTTCTCCATCCAGTTCCCAGGTCTTCTGAAGCAGCCTCTCAGAACAATTCAGTGCCCGTATGACGCCATCCCAGCCACCGACCTTTACGGCCCGCATAAACTCCTGAGTGACCTCAAGATTCGGGATTGAAACTTCACTTGTTCTTTCCTCAAATGTCAGATATCCAAGATGAACAAGAAGCGTAAGTACATCATCCTTTGTTTTTAGTGTTGTCATATCATTCTGAAAAGTCGATGGGTCTATTTTGCACCTGCCGTTTCCAAGCATCTCCACAATGGATTCTTTCAGGCCGTCAAAATTCTGGTCAATATAAATCTTCAGTGCTTCATAAGTCTCTGTTTCTGTCCAATAGCTTTTGAATTTTTTCCACATCAGAACATCTACAACAGATTTGGGATTGTAAATATGGCACTTTCCCATTTGGTATCCATCGTACCATATTTCCACTTCTCCATAATCCATCCCGTGTTTTTTGCACTGTATCCGCACTTCTTCCCCTGTAAATCCAAAATATTCCCGAAGATTCTTCGGATCAATCATGGAATGTTCATCAAAAATATTGATTGCCGAATGTGTACCATATTTTTTAATGGGCAGAATACCTGTCATGTACGCCAGGCTGACATACAGCCTGTCCTTAAACAAATCTCTCAGAAAATCCAAATAAGATTTCTGGACGCTTGTATTATCCTTTGCAACACGAAAAATACAGTCCCACTCATCAATGATAAAAATAAAGCCTTTATTTGCCCTGGTCTCACTCATATAAATTGCTGTTAATGTATCCGGTAAATTGCTGAACTCCTCTAAAAGACTTCTGCGAAAAGCCGCACGTACCTCTTTCAGGACAGCCTTCTCGATACACTCTCCCAATTGCTGCAGCGACTCCGCCCTTCTTAAAAATTGCTGCACATTGATATAAATTACATCGTGTTGATTCAGATGTTCCAAATAAGAAGCTTTTTTCGCTATTTTATAATTTTCGAATAATTCTCCTGAATCACATCCCCTGCAATAATATGCTGTAAGCATATTGGCGGCCATAGATTTTCCAAAACGGCGGGGCCGGCTCACACAGACAAATTTTACACTTGGCTTATTCAGCCTGTCATTCATAATCGAAATCATATCCGTTTTATCAATATAAATTTCATCTGAAACTGCCTGGCGAAAAGCATCATTTCCCGGATTTAGATACAGCCCCATATGCACACACTCCCCTGTGAAATCTTTTTTCGGCTTAAAATTTATCATCTGCTGTTGTTATCAATCTTAGCATAAAGGAAACTGCTTTGCAAGCAGGGTAAAAGTTTGGAGGCATCTGTTTTGAAACCAGGTCAGACAGAAAAGAAACCGCCCATCTATGAGCGGTTCAAAAATCTAATGTTTTCCTTCACAATGTTCCAAAAAGCACCCTTCCTCATGGGAATAGATCACCCCGACTGCCTGCAGATACGCATAGATGATGGTTGTCCCGACAAAGGTCATCCCCCGCTTTTTCAGATCTTTTGACACCTGATCCGAGAGCTCTGAGGATGCAAGCCCTGTTTCATAGATGACCTTCCCGTCTGTCCAGTGCCAGATATACTCCGAAAAGCTCCCGTATTCCTTCTGAATCTCCCGAAACACGTTTGCGTTGGATACTGCAGCACGGATCTTCCGTTTATTGCGGATGATGCCCGGATTTTCCTGCAGCCTTTCGAAATCCTTTTCCGTATACGCACACACCTTTTCCAGATCGAATCCGTCGAATGCCTCCCGGAACGCCTCCTGCTTATTCAGCACGCATTCCCAGGAGAGCCCGGCCTGGAAGGATTCCAGTATCAGCATTTCAAACAGCTTATGATCGTCATATACGGGAACACCCCATTCCTCATCATGATAATGAATATACTTCTCATTGCCGGGATTGGCCCAGCGGCATCTCATTTTTCCATCGCTCCACTGCATGATCGCATTCCTTTCTCAAATCCTGAAATAAACTGCAATCTTTCTTATCTCTTTCTCCGGAAGCACTAAGCAAAAATCCTGCGAATTATTTTCAGATCATTTCAGGACAGTTCCTCATATCAGATTTCCGCCGAAACCTTTTCATTCAAATCTCACCTTAATATACGCCTTGATCTCCTCCACGCATTTCTCGAATCCCAGTTTCCCGCTGTTCAGGCACAGGTCATAGTTCCTTGCGTCCGTCCACTCCCTGCCGGTATAGTGCTTGTAAAAATCAGAACGGTACTTATCCGTCGAGGCAATGAATTTCTCCATCTCCGCCGTTGTCATGCTGTTGCGTTCCATGGCGCGGGCCAGGTTGAATTCCGGCGAAGCATGGACAAATACGCTGACCACGTTGGGATAATCCTTGAGCACAAAATCCGCCGCGCGCCCGATGATCACGCAGGTCTCGCTTTTCGCAAGCCGCTTGATGACCTCCGCCTGCCAGTTGAACAGATTTTTCGCAGATACGAAATCCTTATGTCCCGGAGGGATGACCTTCCCGTCATAGAGATCTGTGGTCATGCGCAGCAGCAGATTACTCCTCAGCTTCTCGTCAAACTGCATGAAAAGCTGCTCGTTGATGCCGCTCTCCTCCGAAGCCATTTTCAGAAGGTTCATCCCATAGCAGGGAATCCCCAGCTCCTTCGCGTACATTTCCCCCACGGTCTTTCCGCCGCTTCCATACTGCCTTGCGATCGTTACTACAATATTTTCCATATCCGCAGTCCTCCTCTCTTCTGCCGAAAAAACGCTGTCATGCACCGAATCCCGTCAAAACCATTTCCAAATGCAGACAGCGTCCTGTTATTTTATCCGATCTATTCTCCCAGATACGCCTTCTTGATGGAATCGTCGTTCATCAGTTCCTTCGCGTCTCCGTCCAGCACGATTTTCCCGGTCTCCAGCACATACGCCCGGTCCGCGATAGACAGCGCTTTTTTCGCGTTCTGCTCCACCAGCAGCACGGTGGTCCCGCCTGCGCTGACCTCCTGGATGATGTCAAAGATCTCATTGACCAGGATGGGGGACAGTCCCATGGAAGGCTCGTCCATCACAATGATCTTCGGGTGGGACATCAACGCCCGGCCCATGGCC
>CATLCV010000200.1 GCA_949893755.1 uncultured Lachnospiraceae bacterium
TTCCCCGACGATCCCCAGCACTTCTCCTTCTCTCAAATGAATGGAGACATCATTCAGCGCTTTCACTTCTCCTGCAGGTGTGAAAAAGGAAAGCCGCTCATTTTTTATATCTACAAGATACTCTGACATATATTCCTCATTTCCGCATAGCCAGGCTATGCTGCTTCCTAATCTTTTCACAAAGACTGCCGGGCCGCATATTCATGCTGTGTCAGACCGCCAGTCCTCCACTGAACAGTACCGATTCCTAATTTTTCAGCTTCGGGTCAAATGCGTCCCGAAGTCCGTCACCCAGCAGGTTGAAGCTCAGGATGATCAAACTGATCAAAATCGCAGGAATAAACAACAGGTACGGATACGTATTCATACCGTTGATCGCATCACTCGCAAGACTTCCAAGGGACGGGAGCGGAACTGCCACGCCCATTCCCAAAAAGCTCAGAAAGCTTTCCGTAAAGATCGAAGAAGGAATCTGCAGTGTCGTTGTTACGATCAAGGTACCGATACAGTTTGTCAGCAAATGCTTCTTGATGATCTTGCCGTTGCCTACACCCAGCGCCCTGGCTGCCGTGACATATTCGCTCTCCTTGAGCATCAGCACCTGGCTTCTGACCATTCTCGCCATACCAACCCAGTACAGCAGGGCAAATACTACGAAAATACTGATCAGGTTTTCCCCGACGATCCCGACCCAGGAAAAGCCCGGCACATCCTTTAAACGGCTCAGGGGATCCTTCAGCGCAAAGGACAAAAGGACGATCAGCAGGATATCCGGGATCGTATAGATGATATCCACGATCCGCATCATCACAAGGTCTACCCAGCCTCCGAAAAACGCTGCAATAGAACCATAGGCAGAACCGATGATCAGGATGATCCCCGTGGCGATCAGACCGACCAGAAGGGAGATACGGCTTCCCATCATCACACGGATGGCATAGTCGCGGCCCAATTTATCGGTTCCGAAAATGTGCGGGAACACCTTTTCCCCGGCATCAATTCTTGCCTGCTCTTCCTCCGAGTACTCCATCGGAGCCAGATTGTTGCCTCCCTTGATCTGATCCTTATAAGAATAGGGATAAAATGAAGGGACGATAAATGAAAAGATCATAACAAGTATTACCACCACAATACTCGTCATTGCTACTTTATTTTTTACAAGGCGGCGTCCGCCGTCCTTCCAGAAGCTCACACTTTCCCGCATGATGACCTGGCTTTGCTTCTCTTCTTCTGTTGCAGGCAGGAAATCCTCAGGATTAAGTTTCAGCTGAAAGCTGACCGGATTCTCTTTCATGATCACTGCACTCCTTACTTTAGTTTAATTCTCGGGTCTACGAGCTTATATACGATATCCACGACCACGTTCATCACGATGATCAGCGTAGCAAGGAAGATCGTAGTTCCCATGATCAGCGTATAATCGCGTCCGTTGATGGCGCGGATAAACTCACCGCCAAGCCCCGGGATCGTAAAGATCTTTTCCACAACAAAGCTTCCTGTTACCGTATAGGCAAGCATAGGGCCCACATAGGTCACTACAGGCAGGATCGCGTTGCGGAGGGCATGCTTAAATAAGGAAACAAATCCCGACACGCCTTTTGCCTTGGCTGTACGCATATAGTCCTGTCCCAGCACGTCCAGCATGGAGGACCGCATCAGTCTCATGATATATGCGGTCGGGTAGAAGGACAATGCCATGACCGGCATGATATAATGCTTCCAGGTTCCGATTCCAAGCGTCGGAAGCACTCCTAATTTTACACCGAAAAAATACAGAAGCACCGTGCAGATCACAAAACTGGGGACCGCAATCCCGCAGGTTGCCACCACACTGATCAGACTGTCTGTGAACTTCCCTCGCTTCAAGGCCGCGATACAGCCCAGGGGGATTCCCAGCGTCAGGGCTACCAGTACGGAGATGCCTCCTACCCTTGCCGACACAGGGAACTTCGTTAAGATAATGTCCGCCACGGTACGTCCGCGCTGCTTTAAGCTGTCGCCGAGATCACCGTGCAGGGCATCGCCGATATACGTAAGATATTGTTGAAATAAAGGCTTGTCCAGGCCGTACTTGGCCTCCAACGCCGCCGTTGCCTGAGGACTGATCGCCTTCTCAGAAAGGAACGGCCCGCCGGGAACCATATTCATCAGGAAAAATGTGATGGTTGCGACTGCCCAGATCGTCACAATGGCAAGACCGATTCGCTTTGCAATGTACTTTAACATGCTTTCCACTCCTTATCTTAATGCATTCCAGGAAGCCCTCTGCGCGTGATCACGGAAATCCCCGGAAATACATCCTATTAAAAATAAGGAACACTACTTCATGACAAACACTCAGCGTTCCTCACTGCGGATTATAATAGCAAATTAATGATGATTTGTCAATCCTTCATGACGGTAAAGCAATGAAATAGCGACAATTTTTTCCAAATAAATTCGTTTTTTTCTTGCATAATGCCGTTATTTTTTACAGACAAGCCTTTTTTATCAACTATTTCCTTTAAAAATGCAATAAAAAAACGGATTCTCTGTTGATATTCACCTTGTTGGCCGTGCCCAGCCGCCGAAGAGGTTCAGATGCAAAAAAGAAGAACTCCGCCCTGACCCCATCGGACGAAGCTCCTTTTATAACTATATTCCAGCTGTGCGGCTGCGATTCAACAGGTCATTCGCATACATTTTATTGCAATGCAAATGACCTGTTATCCGTCAATGCACACACCGTCCTTCCAGCTTCCCATCAACCACATCAATGACGATCGTATCTCCCCGGCCCACATTTCCTGCCAGGATCAGCCTCGCGGCCAGGGTCTCCACATTCTTCTGGAGATACCGTTTCAGCGGCCGCGCGCCGTACATGGGATCATAGCCGCCTTCCACAACGAAATTCCTGGCGCTTTCGGTCAGCTCGATGGACAGTTCCTTTTCTGCCAGCCGCTGATTGACATCCGCCACCAGCAGGTCAATGATCCCGCTGATATTGGATTTGGTCAAAGGCTTAAACATGATGATCTCATCCAGGCGGTTCAGAAATTCCGGCCGGAAATGTGCCCGCAACTCGTTCATCACCATGGACTGGCTTTCCTCTGTCAGTGTACCGTCCTCCTGAATGCCGTCCAGCAGGAAATGTGCTCCGATGTTGGAGGTCATGATCAGGATGGTGTTCTTAAAGTCCACCGTCCGCCCCTGGGAATCGGTGATCCGTCCGTCGTCCAATACCTGCAGCAGCACGTTGAAGACATCCGGATGTGCTTTTTCCACCTCATCAAACAGCACCACAGAATAAGGCTTCCTGCGGACCGCCTCGGTGAGCTGTCCGCCCTCGTCGTATCCTACATATCCCGGAGGCGCTCCGATCAGGCGGGATACGGAATATTTCTCCATATACTCGCTCATATCGATCCGGACCATATTGTTTTCGTCGTCAAACAGGCTCTGCGCCAGCGCTTTTGCCAGTTCGGTCTTGCCTACGCCGGTGGGGCCGAGGAACAGGAAGGATCCGATGGGCTTGGAAGGATCCTTGATCCCGGCCTTGGACCGGATGATGGCCTCTGTCACAAGCTCCACGCCCTGCTCCTGGCCGATCACCCGCTTATGCAGTTCATCTCCCAGATGCAGGGTCTTGCTGCGTTCGCTCTCGTTCAGCTTGGCCACCGGGATTCCCGTCCACCGGGAAATGATCCTGGCGATCTCCTCATCCGTCACGGCTTCATGCACCAGAGAAAGCTCCTTCTCTTTCACCCGCTCTTCCTCGGATTCCAACTGCTTTTTCAACTGGGGCAGCCGGCCGTACTGCAGCTCTGCCGCCTTGTTCAGGTCGTAATCCTGCTGGGCCTTCTGGATCTCCTTGTTGACCTGCTCGATCTCCTCCCGGATCTTCTGGACCCGCTCCACAGAGGATTTTTCATTATCCCACTGGGCCTTTTTCCCGGAAAATTCCTCCCGCAGCTCTGCCAGTTCTTCCTGCAGGTGAACCAGACGTTCCTGGCTCAGGCGGTCGTCTTCCTTTTTCAGCGCTTCCTCTTCGATCTCCAGCTGCATCACCCGCCGGCTCAGTTCGTCCAGCTCCGTGGGCATGGAATCCAGCTCCGTCTTGATCAGCGCACAGGCCTCGTCCACCAGGTCGATGGCCTTATCCGGCAGGAACCGGTCGGATATATACCGGTGGGAAAGCATGGCCGCCGCCACAAGCGCGCTGTCCGTGATCTTCACGCCGTGGAATACTTCATAACGCTCTTTCAGTCCCCGGAGGATGGAGATCGCGTCCTCCACCGTGGGCTCCTCCACCAGCACCGGCTGGAACCGCCGCTCCAGCGCCGCATCCTTTTCGATATACTGGCGGTACTCATCCAGCGTAGTGGCACCGATACAGTGCAACTCTCCCCGGGCCAGCATGGGCTTGAGCATATTGCCCGCATCCATGGCGCCGTCTGTCTTGCCTGCGCCTACGATCGTATGCAGCTCATCAATGAAAAGGATGATCCTGCCGTCGCTGTTCTTCACTTCCTCCAGCACAGCCTTCAGACGCTCCTCAAATTCTCCCCGGTATTTTGCTCCGGCAACCAGAGCACCCATGTCCAGGGAAAAAATGGTCTTCTCCTTCAGTCCTTCCGGCACGTCTCCCTTTACGATCCGCTGGGCAAGCCCTTCCACTACGGCTGTCTTGCCGACGCCCGGCTCTCCGATGAGCACCGGATTGTTCTTCGTCTTCCGGGACAGGATCCGGACCACATTCCGGATCTCCTCGTCACGTCCGATGACCGGATCCAGCTTCTGATCCCGGGCACGCTCCACCAGATCCTGGCCGTACTTATTCAGGGTATCGTATGTCGCCTCCGGATTGTCGCTGGTCACCCTCTGGTTGCCCCGGACCGAGGACAAAGCCTGCAAAAAGCCCTCCCGGCTGATGCCCATTTCTTTCAGAAATGCCTTCATCTCCCGGCCGGCATACTTCAAAAGCGCCAGGAAAAGATGCTCCACGGAGACATATTCATCTCCCATCTGCGATGCCTCATCCTCCGCATGGATCAGTACATTATTCAGATCCTGTCCTACAAAGACCTTGCCTCCCTGCACCTTGGGGCGCTTCGTAAGTAGCTCTTCCACACGGTTCACGATGTAGGACGCCTGGAAGCCCATTTTCTCCAAAAGCTTTAAGATCAGGCTGTCATCCTGCGTGATCAGCGCATACAGCAGATGCTCCTGCGCGATCTCCTGATTGCCGTAATCATAAGCCAATTTCTCACAGGCCTGCACTGCCTGCATGGAATTCTGCGTAAATTTATTTATATTCATACTGAAACCTCCTTTTATACAGCAACAATTTGCTGTGAATGGATTATCATGTTGTTCTATTGACAATATAACAATAACAGATGTTGTTAGCACTGTCAAGAGGTGAGTGCTAATTTATTTTGATTTTTATATGGCTGGAATCAGTCACTTCACAGAAAACGCGCCGTAAACGTACTCCCTTCTCCCACAGCCGATCTCACCGTCACATATCCCCCCTGGGCTTCCAGGATCTGCCGGGTCAGGTACAGCCCTACACCTGCGCCGGGCAGATTGTGGACCGCAGGCGCACGGAAAAATTTGGAAAAAACAGCCCCCTGCCATTCTTCCGGGATACCCATTCCGTGATCCGTAACCGACAGGTACGCCCCAGCCTCACGCATTTCCACCCGCACCTCTATGGTTCCTCCCTCCGGAGAATATTTGACCGCATTATCCAGGAGATTGAAGACCGCTTCCTCCGTCCATTTCGGGTCATGCCGGACAGGAAACGGCTGAGGACAGTCCACGGCGATCTCGATTCTCTTCCTGTCTGCCGCCGCGCTCACGCTCAGCAGCGCATTTGCCAGAGTCACCGCAAAATCGGCCTGCTGGGGAAGGATCCGGATCGCGCCGCTTTCCAGCCGGCTCATCTTAATAATGGACTGGATCAGAAAATCCATCTTATCTGCCTGGTGCAGCGTCCGTTCCAAAAATTCCTGCTGCTGATCCGGAGGCATTTTTCTGGCGGAAAGCAGCTCCAGATCCATTTTTATATTCGCGACCGGGGTCTTGATCTGGTGGGAAAGATCTGCGACCATTCCCTGCATCACGCGTTTTTCCTCATCTGCGCCGGCTTCGGCGATCCGCAGTGCTTCGTAGAGCCTCGACAGCTTTGACACAAAGCGGGCAAATAGATTCTCCGGATCCTCTACCTCCGGAAGCAGAACATCGCTTCTCCCGGAAAGCATCTGATCCATGCCTTCATTGACCTCGTCAAAAAAATCCATGACCTTGCGCTGGTACGCGTGAAACAATATGAAAAATGCAATCCCGCCTGCTGCCAGGACCACATAAGCCGCCCAATCCATTTGAAAATGCAAAAGAAACGGGATTGAGAGCAGCATCAGGATACAGATACAAATGGCACAGCGGTTCTGCCGCCGGAATGAAAATGGATCACGCATCACGAACCTCCCACATATACCCCATCCCGTAAATCGTCTTGATATATTTGTGCCCGTCCTGCTCCACTTTTTTGCGCAGCCGTCCGATGTTTACGGTCAGCGCATGCTCATCCACATAATTTCCATTGGCGTCCCACAGCTTCTCCAGGATCATCTGCCGTGTCAGAACCTTTCCCCTGTGGTCAATGAACAGCTTCATCAGCTTATACTCTGTAGGGGTCAGAGTCAAAGGCTTTCCATCCAGTGTCACATCTGCCCTATCAAAGTCCGCGGTCAGATGGCCATCCGCATAGAAATTCTGTTCCCTCCCCCTGCCGGAACGTTTCAATACGGCACGGACCCTTTTGTGGAGCAGCGCCATGCTGAACGGCTTTGTCATATAGTCATCGGCGCCGCAGTCGAACCCGCGCATCTCATCCTGCTCCAGGTCACGGGCCGTCAGGAAAATGACCGGCACATCCCTCAGCCTTTTCATCTGGCTGCAGAGGGCAAAACCGTCGCTGTCCGGCAGGTTCACATCCATCAGCACCAGATCCGGTTCCTGCAGCCGGAACGTTTCCATGGCCCGCATAGCTGTCAGTGCGGAGGACACCTCATAGCCCTCCTCCCGCAGATCATATACAAGGCCGTCGTTGAGGCCTTTGTCATCTTCCACAATGAGTATCCTTTTCATAAATCTATCGTAACCTTTCACCATATTATTATACCTGCCATTATACAGGACCTCTCCGCATTTCTCAACACGGAACAACAGAAAAGCCGCCCCATGATACCTCCTTCATGAGAGCGGCAGTTCCTTTTTTTATGATCTCTCCGTATTTCGGACAGCAGGCCGCAGACGAATCGCCGCAAGGCTGCTGTTTGGAATCATTTCCGAGAGTGCTCTTTCCTATTAATTAAGGTACTTTACAGCGGTCCCGTAGGCGATCACCTCCGCCGCCCCCTGCATGACCTGTGACGAGCCGTACTTCACTCCGATCACCGCATCCGCGCCCAGTGCCTTCGCCTCATCCACCATTCTCTTGACCGCGATCTGACGGGCCTCGTTGAGCATTTCCGTATAACCTACGATCTCTCCGCCGACCAGCGTTTTCATTCCGGCCATAAAATCCTTGCCGAAATTCTTTGTCTGAACCACAGTTCCTTTTACCATATCCAACGCCTCAATCTCCGTGCCCGGGATATAATCAATACTTAGAAGCTTCATCTTCTTCTCCTCCTTTGATCTCTTTTACTCTTCCGATCAACGCCGCGATCACGCCGATGATCACCGCTGCCGGGATTCCGATCATAAACAGCATAAACCCGATCGGAACCGGATCTTCCAGACAGCCCCAGATCATGATTCCGATCATGGCAGCCATAAATATGACCATGATCCCGCCGCCCAGAGCTGCTCCCATGATTTTTTTCTTATGAACATCTGTTTTTCTCACATCCATAAAATTCGTTCCCTCCTTTTCCAGCCGCTCCATCTGTTCCAGACACTGGGTCGCATCGAGTGTTTCCAATGAAAGATCCGCATTCAGAAGCTCTTCGCAGAATGCCTGGACCTGCACAAGATTCTTTTTCTGGCGCTCCATCTCCTCCACCTGATATTCCAGGCAGCTCCGCAGGCTTTTTTGTCCCGCATACATCTGCCGCATATCCTCGATGGGAATGGCCAGCTTCCGCAGAAGCCGGATCTCCTGGAGACGTTTTACATCATTTAAGCCATATTCCCGGTAACCGTTTTCCGCGCGCTTCACTTCCAGAAGCCCCTGGTCCTCGTAAAACCGGATATTCTTTTTCGTGATGCCCACCAGTTCCTCAACCTGCTTGATCTTCATGTTCCCGCTCCTTATCTCCCTCGGTGTCGTACTTTGTTTATACAGCTTCCACAAGGTGGAAAGTCAAGTGTTTTTCTCAAATTTTTAAAAAATGATGATCACTGCTCCGATCGTCGGGTTTACAGCCTCCTGTTCCAGACAATTGGCAACATCTACTCTAAAATCAACTCCGGTTTAAAATTCAGGTAATCCCCGGAAACCAGCTTATACTCGATCCCGTTCACACAGCCCTTAAAGCTGTCGTCAAATCTCGCCTTTCCATGGCAATGGGAATAGATCACCTGTGACGCGCCGTACAGCTCCGCCATCCTGGTAAACGGGCTTTCCGCCTCCCCGATGCTGGTGGGCGGATAATGCAGGAACATGATATAGTTCTCTTCACCTGCTGCACGGGCCTCCTCAAAGGAAATCCGCAGACGTTCCAGTTCCCGGTTTCTGATCTTTTCAAAATGTTCGTAAGTATCCAGACCTTCATAGCAATAGCCCTTTGTCCCGACCAGCGCATAGCCCTGGCAGGTAAAAAAGTTATTCTGCAGAAATTCCAGCCTGCCACGGAACTGTTCATTCAGCTGCCGGGTCTTTTTGGCGTCCCAGAACATATCGTGATTGCCCCGGAGCAATATCTTTCTTCCGGGCAGCTCCGCGATAAAATCCAGGTCCTTCCTGCTTTGCTCCAGGTTCCTTCCCCAGGAATGATCCCCGGTGATCACAACCGTATCCCGGTCCGTCACCCGCTTATTCCAATATTTCCAGATCTTCTTCTCATGGTTTTTCCATACTCTGCCGAAAATATCCATCGGTTTATCGACGGAAAAGGCCAGATGAAGGTCTCCGATCGCATATAGGCTCATAGCATTCTCCCTGTCGGCTCCGAAGCTGTAAAAACTTTCTATTTTTTACGGTTCCGGATTTCTTTTTTCTCCCACCGGACCTGCACATTTTTTCCGAAATGTGCAAGTCCGATATAGTACACGGTGCCTGTCATCTCCGCGTCATATTTTTTTTGCCTGATCTGGCCGATCGCGTCCAGCGCAAGCTCCTCCAGATCCGCTGTCTCCTCTTTTGTATATTTGAATTCCAGAATCATATGGGGCAGTTCCTGTTTTTTTGCATAGAGGATGATATCACTTCTCCCTGCGCCGCTTTCCCGGTTGCTCTTTACATCATAATACCGATACAGAAACGCACACATTCCCAACATCATCATATGATAGCTGTTTTCGCTTTTCAGATCATGATAGGAAGGGAGCTTCCATAAAATCTTCTGATACCATTCGGCAAATTCCTCCATGGACTCTGTCCGAAGGCATCTCAGCATATCCGATATATGGCCGTCCTCTACCTTCAAATAGAAGGCGGTCAGCTCCTGAAAAGCTTCCCGGACTTCGTAATTGGGGATCCGAAGCTTGTAGATTTTATCTCCTGTCTTTTCCTGGACGGTGATCATCCCGGCATTGAGCAGAAGCCCCCAGAGTGAGGCATCATCCGGCTCCTCATAATACGAAACCGCCAGTTCTACCTTTGCCTCCACAATCCCCTTCTCGATCAATTCGTTATATTTTCCGGCAAATGACTCTCCTCTCTGTTCGAATGCATTTTTCAGGATACTGTTCTCGCTGGTATTCACCCAGTAAGGCTCCAGCTCCTTTCTGGCCGCATAGCATGAGACAGACCACGGGTTATAGACTTTTGTTGTTCCGAACAGATACCCGTCATACATGGTTCTGACCTCTTCCGTAAGCTCCACTCCGCAATAGTCCAAAAGCCCTGCCGTCTCTTCTTCCGTAAATCCAAAGCAGTCTGAATATTCCGGGTCCTTTGCCGTACACACGATCAGATTATTGAGTCCCGAAAAAATGTTTTCCTTTGCGACACGCTGGATTCCTGTCAGCAGCGCCCTTTCCAGAGATGGATTCCCCTTCAGGGAGGAGGACAGCATCTCTGCAAGGAGGTCGCTGATCTCATTGTAATACCCTTTTGCATTTGCAGTGATGAAGGGTGTATCGTACTCGTCCAGGAGAAGGTAGATCTTCTTACCGTAATATACTTCCAGGATCTGGCACAGTTCCGCAACCGCGCGGCGAATACAGCCTTTTTTCTCTTCTGTGATGCCGGCCTTGTACAGATGCTCATAATTGCAGTCAAACATCTTTTTCTGCACGTCCGGCAGGGAACCGTCATTGACAATGGGAAGGTATCTTTCATATTCCTGTTTCAGCGTGATCCTCAGCTCATCCAGCATTCTGTCCGCGCAATCGCCCTTTACATTCAGGAAGGAAAGAAAGATCACCGGATGCCGGTTCAGCTCCTCCATCAGATAGCTGCCGCTGATCCGGGTGTCAG
>CATLCV010000201.1 GCA_949893755.1 uncultured Lachnospiraceae bacterium
GGTTGATCCCGACCACTCCAACCGGCTGATAGAATCCCCGGATCGTTTCCGGCGTCAGGCTTTTCTGACGCATGACCGTATATGGAACCATCATATCCGTAACGCTGTGAATGCTGGCGGTAGCCGCCCCTTCCGGATGATTGAGGATTCCCTCCGCACCGAAATTGGTAAAGGGATCTCTGATATAGCCTGACTCGTCTTCTCTCAGGTTTTCCTCAAACAAGGATGCTTTTGCATTTTCCACAATTTTTCCTGCCAGTTCGAGAAGCTCCGCCAGTTTTTTCCGGTCCGCCTTGCCGTCCTCTCCAAACAACTCGTCCTGATAGATCTGGAACAGGAAATCCCGGATATATTCTCTGTCCGCCAGACCGAATACGCTGGCCTGAGGGTCCTTTTCCAAAAATGCTTTCAGGCTGTCAAAGGATTCCAATGCCTTTTTTGCGTCCTCGCTGCCATATAAAACGGGTACGCTGAATTTGATAGGAAGTCCGTAGAGCTTTCCGTCCTTTTGGGCGGTGTTTTTCAAAATCTCTTCCAGGTACGTGTCGGCTTCCATGATCTTCTTTGCCGTCTCCGACAGGTCCGCAAGGATTCCTTTTTCAATATATGCATGGATCGGAAGTCCGTCCAGCAGAAGCACATCCGCGCCGTTTCCGCTGAGCAGCTCTGTATTCAGCGTGCGGATATCGTCTGACGTCACTTCCCCGGCCTGTTTTCCCGAGGTGGTAAACTCGACCTTTACATCCGGATGTTTTTTCTGAAAACCGATGGCTGCCTCGCGGACCGTATCGTTGTCCGACAGCCCGAATACCTGCAACGTGGTTTCCGGAACCGCCGCGGCTTCCGGGTCGTATACATAGCGTTTCAGACTGTGGGTGCCTGCTTTTTGCTGATAGTAAAGAATATAAAAATCATCCTCATTTCCCCGGACAGCGCCCATGACCGTATTCACGGTGGAGCCCATGGCGCCCAGGCTGCCGTCCATGATCACCTCCCGGGTATCATTTCCCAGGGTAAGGCGGGTGATTCCTTCTTCGGAAATGTAATACCAGTGGCCGTCCCCGCCGCACATCCAGGCCGCGCCTTTCTTTTTTATAGAAAATGTTCCCTGCTGCTCCCGGTTCTTTTCATAGACCGTGTATACATTGTCTTCCGTATTCACCGCTATTGTGCCTTCTCCTTGGAATATGAGCCGGTCCATCATGGAAAGGAGCCGGGCTGTCGGAAGTTCTTCCAATACTTCCAGGGTATCGCCCGCAATCACCGCCGCGGTTCCCTCGTAGGGCGACTGCAGCCAGTAATTGCCGGCATCGTCCACGAGCATCCCGGTTATGAGAGGATACCCGATCTCGGTCTGCTCTGTCAGATACGGAATCTGCAGTTCTTCCCCATCCAGTCCGTTCCCGCCCCTGGCAATGTGTGTCTGCTCCTCATCCATTCCGCGCACATACTGTACCCCTTCGGCGGTTTCCTGCACTTCCATGGGAATGACCTCACGGTCCGGATAAACCCGGTCAAGCCAGTCCAGAGCGGTCTTGCTCCAGTCTTTCCCATTGTATTCATAACGGTTCACCTGGGTATCATTTACGCTGGTAAAGAGGACCGGCGCGCCGTCCGTTGTCCGGGTAAGGTTCAGAACCTCTTCGCCGTCTGAAACGGGGAGATCCATATCCTCCTCTATGTAGCGGCCTTTGGCGGGTGTGCCGCCGGAGGAGCTGTTGGCGCCGGCGCTGTCATTGCCGTTGTTTCCGCTTCCGGCATCCCCGCCGTTTTTGGAGCAGGCGGTGAGGGCGGTGAGTGTCAGCGCGAGGAATAAAACGGATGCCAGAAGGCGGCGCCGGTTCTTTTTCTTTATGTGGGAAATTCTTTGATTCATGGGTTGTAGTCTCCTTTCTTCGTAGGTCGTTGGGATTCGTCTGACGATCTCCCAATCGGGAATCCCTGCAGATAAGTATACAGGGGATTTCTCAAAAAAACTTTGAAAAGATGGAGGAATTTTTTGAGTTTTTTTTGAGAAATGTCTGGTATACTGTATCTATCGCAGTATAGCATTTGATTCACAGCAGAAACTATGGTATACTCAAGCCACTTGTTAATACATAGCAGCCATTACAATGAGAGAAACCATATGAGCAAATATCCTAAATGTTTTCCAAACAATTTTGAAGCTGAAATATTACCAGCAGAAGCCAGGAAAGAAAATAAAGCGGTCTATAGAATCATAAAATATGGCCATATAGAGCGTGACAGCTTTATAAGCACATATGAAGAAATTCAAAAGGGCCTGATGCCGCCGCCCAAACGAAAACTGAATCTGAATGATCCAGGAGTCTATTCTACTTCATGTAATATCGAATATTCCGAAGCAGAGTATTGGCTCAATGTCTTTATGCGTCACCATCCAAAAGCTTTTATAGCATCCGGTGAAACAGAGGCTTCCTGTGGTCCTTGTCAGTTGACATCAGAAAGGGAAAAAAGAAATGACACTCATGTAGATTGGTGGATTTATGATGAATCCGAACCGCAGAATTATTTTAAAGAGGTAACTGAGCATGAAACATGAATTATATTTTGAACATGTAATAACAATCGGCAATTTATATTTAGAACATATTTTTTTGCAGTTTGAAATGGAGCCTGTTTTTTTCACCTGCGTTGATGAGAAAGATAATCTTTTTATATGTCTTTGTTCCGATATCCGCGGCGGACAGAAATGGATTATTTCTGAGTGTTCTTTATATACGCTCGATCGTTTAATTGCAGGTACTATGGATATCTCCTCTTCGCTGTGTATTCCGGAACATCTGGTTTTAATAGCCCGGGATCTCCAGGGGCATGAAAAGAGCTGCATGATCAATACCTGTGACGTGGATCCTCTTGATCTGCCAAAAGCAGGAACTTTACTGAAATGTGATATGGAATCCGCAATCACCTATTTTATGGTCAAGAAATCTAACGCTCTCATACTGAATGCAAAATACACTTCTCCTATTGTTAACCGTCTCTTGGCTTACTCAACACGTCTCAATGAAATGGTTGTTCATGAACGTGAGCTGGCCGAAAACGAAAAACACAACGTTTCTGAACACGAACCACACAATCATCATAATCTGGATGATGCCAATACTGAGCTTTACTTATCTGCTGCGTAGTGAATTGTCTGAACAGTTACCAATCATTTTGGCAGCTGTTCAGAACTCAAGTTCGTCTGCTACGTATACTAAAAATTGTAGAAATAGAAAGAGAGAAGATAAATGAAAAAGAGTAATTTTCAATTTTTTAATCCTTACCTGACCGAACTGCAATTCCAGACAAATCCAACTTTTAACGGCTCCGGCAGTAATACAGATATTGAAGCTGCTTTTCAGCTGCATATAAAAAAAAGTAAAGAGCAAAATGCGGCAAACGTAGAGTTGGAATTGAATGCTAATATAGAAAAGGAGGAGGTTCCATTTAAACTCATTGCCAAGGTTGCCGCGGATTTCAGATGGGAAGATCTTGATGATAAGGCAGTTGATGCTATGCTTCGCTTAAATGCTCCTGCATTATTATTAGGATACATGAGACCTATTGTCGCAAACATTACCAATTCCTCTGCATTTCCAGTTTACAACCTTCCTTTTATGGATTTTCGCAGCTTTTCAGAATAATCGTAATGTAATAACCTTGTGAAACGGCCGAATGGCCATAATGGGATGCCCTTGGGTATAGCCTTGTGAAACGGCCAAATGGCCATAATGGGATGCCCTTTGGGTATAACCTTGTGAAACGGAGAGAGCAGATGCATATTTTAATCATAGAAGACGACCGGGAACTGTGTGAAGCGCTGCGGCTGCAGCTGAATGCCCGGAACCATACTGCGGACTGCTGCCACACCGGAAGCGAGGCGCTCTATCGTGCCATGACAGATGCTTACGACCTGATCCTTCTGGACCGGATGCTGCCGGAGATCGACGGGCTGTCCATCCTGCGTTCCATCCGACAGAATCATATCACGGTTCCGGTCATCGTGACCACCGCGCTGGATACCATCAACGACCGGATCGACGGCCTGGACTGCGGGGCGGACGACTATCTGGTGAAGCCTTATGCCATTGAGGAGCTTCTGGCCCGCATCCGCGCGCTTTCCAGAAGGCCCCAGGCATTTACCGAATATCAGAGCCTTTCCTATCTGGATATCCGGTTCGATCCGGACAATCGGCTCTTAACCTGCGGCGGGGAGGAACGGCAGCTTTCCAGACGTGAATCGCTGCTGCTGGAATTTTTCCTGCGCAATCCGGAAAAGACGCTGATCCGGGAGCAGATTTTCTCCCGAGTGTGGGGACCGGACGGCACCGTGGAGGACGGGAATCTGGATACCTATATTTATTTTCTCCGAAAGCATCTGCGCGCCCTGGGGAGCCGGACGGTCATCTCTACGGTGCATGGGCTGGGGTATCGGATGGAGGGAGTTTGATGTTTCCGAAGCTGGAAAAGAAATTTGTGATTCTTTATACTCTGAGTACCGGGCTGATCCTGAGTGTGATCCTTGCGGCTGCTTTTCTGTTTTTTCTCTCATCCCAGGACAGCCGCCGCAAATCCATTTTTCAGGATCAGCTTTTTACCTTGATGTCCCGGCTGCAGACCGACTCTGTATTTTCTGATTCCTATCTGGCGCAATTAGAACAGAAACACCAGCTCGCTATTTATATAGAAGAAAATGATTCGCCGTTCTTTTTCCCGGGCTCTTATGTGACACGAACGGAACGTGAGAAATTATTCGAGCGCGCAGAGGACCTGGCCGCAAAGGAAGGGATCTTCCCGCATTCCCATCCCATTTCCTCCAATCTTCTGCAAAGCTCTCTGCTGGAGATCCGTGGAGACGCGCGGGACATTTATCTTGGAAATGTCCTGGTCATCCAGACCGCCGGCGGCTACAAAAAGCTGATCCTGCTGCAGGATATTTCCGGGAACCGGGCGCTGGTTATGAGGACTCTCCTTTTTTATATTTTGATCGGCTGTATCGGAATCCTGCTTCTCTTCCTGACCGGGCGCTGGTTCGTCCGCCGGTCTCTGAAACCTTTGGAAGAGACTTACCAAAAGCAGCAGGATTTTGTGGCCGCTGCTTCCCATGAGCTGCGCTCCCCCCTTGCGGTCATCCGGAGTACCGCTGACGCGGTTGCCGACGCGCCAGAGGAACAGGAGCGGCTCTTGGAGGTGATCCGAAAAGAATGTCAGAGGGGAAGCTCGCTTGTGAAAAACCTGCTGCTTCTGGCCGCGGCGGATCAGAAGCAGTGGGCTGTGAGGAAAGAATATTTTGAGATCGATGAAATGCTGCTGAATCTCCTGGAGGTGTATGAGCCGCTCTGCGTGTCGAGGAACGGGAAGCTGTTGCTGGAATTGCCGGAGGAGCCGATTCCGAAGGTACTGGCTGACCCGGAATTGTGCCGGCAGATTTTTACCATATTGCTGGATAATGCGGTGGCTTATGGGCTGGGCGGGGATTCCGGGAGGATCGTGCTGCGGGCGGAATATCGATCTCCTTCTGTTATGGTGTATGTGATCGATCATGGGCCGGGGATTCCGGATGCAGAGAAGCGATTGGTTTTTGACCGATTTTACAGGCAGGATCCATCCCGCAGACAGAAGGAGCATTTTGGGCTGGGGCTGTCGGTTGCGGCGAAGCTGGCGGAGATACAGGGGATTGCGGTGAATGTGGAGGATACGGAAGGCGGGGGGAGTACGTTTGGGGTTACTGTGAGCGCCCGGCCAGGGTGTGAGCATTAACCGTTTCGGGTGCGGATATAGGGTTATCGGGCTGCAATAATTGTAATGGAGCTTATTCTGTGATATGATATGGACAGTTACCGTGCGGTAAGGATCTGTAGCTCCATGCGGCAGACGACGCAAAAATGGAGCCGCATTAGGGAAACAGCAGCAGCAACGCCATCATCATTGTATTGGCGCTTTTTCAGTGGTATAGCGAATAATATAAGTTTATATTTCCTAGGGGGATACAATTATGAGAATGTTTTTAAATAGTCCAGCTCCTTTTGAAGCATATAAAGCAGCGAAAACCGGAAAATATTTTGTGGATAAATCGAACTTAATTGAGGATCTGATTCCTGCGTTTGGTACGGAAAACCGCTTTTACTGCATTACAAGACCCCGCCGTTTCGGCAAAAGCGTCATGGCGAATATGATCGGTTCTTTCTTAGGAAAAGTGGCAGACGCGGAAAGTTTATTCCACGATCTGGCAATTATGCAAAACCCGAAGTATGCTTTGCATCTGAATAAGTACAATATATTGTTCATTGATTTCAGCCGAATGCCCAGGGACAGCAATAACTACGCTTTGTATATTGACCGAATTCAAAATGGTATAAACCTGGATCTGAAAGAGGCTTATCCACAGGCCGAGCTTGATATGTCCGGCGCGGTCTGGGATAATCTTTTGAATGTTTTTCAATGTACAGGCGATAAATTCATCTTCATCATAGATGAGTGGGACGCTATTTTCCATAAGTCCTTTATTACTCCTGCTGAACAGGAAAAATATCTTGAATTTTTAAAAAACCTGCTAAAGGGTCAGGTTTATGTAGAATTTGCCTATATGACAGGCATCTTGCCCATCGCAAAATACTCCAGCGGATCCGAGCTGAATATGTTCCTTGAATATGATATTGCTTCCTCTGAAAGGTTCAGCGAATACTTTGGTTTTTTAGATACAGAAGTAGACGACCTGTACGGTATATACCAACAGACGGTAAAGAACAAAAAAATCTCCCGGCAGGACTTAGGCTTCTGGTACAATGGCTATCATACCGCCAATGGAATGAAGATTTACAATCCCCGCTCCATCGTATGCGCGTTAACGGATAATCAATTAAGAAATTACTGGACCAGTTCCGGACCCTACGATGAGATTTTTTATTATATTAAAGATAATGTATCTGAAATCCGTGATGACTTTATTTTAATGGTTTCCGGAGAACGTATTGAAACAAAAATACGAGAATATGCCGCAACAGCAAAAGATTTGAATACAAAAGAACAGATATACTCGGCAATGGTCATTTACGGACTTTTAACTTACGAAGACGGCGAAGTATTTATACCAAACAAAGAATTAATGGATCAATTCAACCAGCTACTGCTTTCCAATGAAAGCCTTGGATATGTTCACCGTCTGGCCCTTGAATCTGAACGGATGCTGAAAGCCACACTCGCCCATGATACTGACACAATGGCCGAAATTCTGGAATTTGTACATGACACAGAGTCCCCTATTCTTATGTATAACAATGAAACGGAACTCTCGGCTGTGGTCAATGTGGTTTATCTGGCTGCCAGAGATAAATATCGTGTTGAACGCGAAGATAAAGCCGGAAAAGGATATGTAGATTTTATATTTTATCCAGAACGCCGAAATGCAGACGCCCTCATTCTGGAACTAAAAATAGACAGTACGCCGGAAGACGCAATTGAACAGATAAAGAAGAAAAAGTATGCCCTGCGTTTTAAGGGCCGAATCGGGGATGCTTTGAAATATATCGGAAATATCCTGGCGGTGGGTATCAGTTATGACAAAAAGAGTAAAAAGCATTCTTGTAAAATTGAAGTGCTTTGAGGATTTTAAATGCGATTATGCCGAAGGAAGCCCCGGACGAGTGAACGGGTGGCGGAGCTTCCCGGCATAAGGAAATATGCCACTTTGCGGCTGCGGCTGTCACAATACTCACGGCAGATTTCATCGGCCGTGAGTATAATATTCCGTATATCCAAATTCCAATATATCGGCTATCCTTTGACAAGCCATACCATCCCCATATGGATTCGAAGCATGTGCCATTGCGTTATAGGCTGTACGGTCATTCAACAATTCTGTAAAGGAGGAATAGATCACCTCTTCATCCGTACCGACGAGTTTTAATGTACCAGCTTCAATCCCTTCCGGCCTTTCCGTTGTATCACGCATGACGAGAACCGGTTTTCCAAGGGATGGAGCCTCCTCCTGAATGCCGCCGGAGTCCGTCAGAATCAAATAGGAACGGCTCAGGAAATTATGAAAATCCAGAACATCCAGAGGTTCGATCAGCCTGATCCGGTCGTCATCACCGAATACTTCCGCAGCTGTGGCTCTGACCACAGGATTCAAATGGATTGGATAAATCGCTTTGACATCATCATGTTCATCCAACACACGCTTGATAGCCCGGAACATATGATACATCGGCTCACCAAGATTTTCCCGCCGATGAGCTGTGATCAGGATAAGACGGCTGTCCTGTACCCAAGTCAGCTCCGGATGTGTGTAGTCTGTCCGCACGGTTGTTTTCAAGGCGTCAATAGCAGTGTTGCCTGTAACAAAAATAGTTTCCGGCTTCTTTCCCTCACGAATGAGATTTTGTTTTGATATCTCTGTGGGGGCGAAATTAAAAGCGGAAACTATCCCTACGGCTTCTCTATTAAATTCTTCCGGGTATGGGCTGTAGATGTTATATGTCCTGAGACCTGCTTCCACATGACCGACGGGAATCTGTTGATAAAAGGCGGCAAGGGCTGTGGCGAATGTAGTTGATGTGTCTCCGTGGACGAGGACAACGTCTGGATGGACGGTTTCGAGGATTTTTTTCATGCCGTTCAGGACGGAGGTTGTGATGTCGTAAAGGGTTTGTTGGTCCTTCATGATGGAGAGGTCGTAGTCTGGGATGATGCTGAAGGTTTCCAGTACCTGGTCCAGCATGGTTCTGTGCTGGCCGGTGACGGCTACGACTGTGCGGAGGGAAGGACGGGCTTGGAGTTCCTTTACGAGAGGGCACATTTTGATGGCTTCAGGGCGGGTGCCGAAAACTATAAGGATTGTTTTTACTTTTATTTGCATATTCATTTTTTCACTCCACTTTTTCAAAACATTGCTGTATCTATTGTCATATCTATTTTTCTCTATTTATTTGTCAAGCATGTTATAGTAAAATAAACATCATATACATAACTCCCATAAGAAACAAACTACAAATACCAATCATAACATATAATTGTTTATACCCCCTAGAAACCGAAAAAAAAGAGCGGTAAACTAGTATGAACAAAAATGGATATAATAATATAAAATGTCTAAATGTAAATGTAGATATTACTATTGGCAAAAAAATTAACAGAAACAAAATATGATATTTATCAATTTTTTTTAAACTAATAACTAAAAACGGAAGCATAATTATCTGAAATAATGTTCCTAAAGCAATTAGGAAATCACACACACTAAGCCCACTATTGAAAGATAGAATTTTAAGTATACCTGTAGGCAAGGGACTTACTAAACCAAATAAAATTCTATATATTATTCCAAAAGGGAAGAGTGGCGTTAAAAAAATCATCCTATATATATAATTACTACCATTTTCATTTATCAGCTTTGTACGATATACTCTATACCGTTCCATTTTGTTGATGAAAAAATCTAGTATTCCAATTCTATAAAAGACAAATAAAAGCATTATTACAATGCAAGAACCAATTAAAATTTCTTTTACTCCTATCTTTCTATTTCCTATAAGAGACACAATAAATATTAGTATATTTAAATAAAATAATTCTTTCCGTATCCAGTATCCACAAAAGGAAATAAATAGCATCATAAAAAGCGCAACAAATCTATTCTTCGTAAATATAATTTCTGAATCTTCCTTTTTTATAAAATCTAAAGAAAATGCAAAAAAAGTGATGATTAAGAAACAACAAATAGTATCCCGAAACACAAATGATGTCAAAAACAAACTATTAGGCAGTAATCCCATCGTAAGCATACATATTAAAGAAACTTTTTTTGACATCCTGAGATCTCGTCGGCAAATTTTATAAAGAATAATGGATATACAAATTAGTATATCCATGTTTAGAAGTCGAAATGCTAATGTATGATAAGTCTCAAAAATGTTTGAAATTCTAATTAATGAAGCAAACAGAGAAAGCATACCTTTTGCATTATGAATTCCTTTATATTCCCAAGGCCATATATAATTATTTTTGATAAACTCCATGGTGTATATTTCAAAATCCAGATCATCGGATCCGCCATGATAATAGGGAGCACCGTACTCTTGTATATTTCCATAAAATACAAGAAAAATAAATATATAAGAAATACATTTAATTAGTATTATCGCACGAGTCACTACTGCGTCTTCTTGTTTTTGAAATAATAGTACTAATGCTAAACCCAAAATTTCAAGAATGAGAATAGAAATTGAAGAATACATAATTGATAAAATTGAACTTATAACTAAAATTCCTATTATATATATAAGTATCATTGAATATGTACTTTTTTTTGTCCTCAACACGACAACATTATCTCTCATTTGATGTTCTCTTTTTAACTGTAATGCCCTCATTCTAAATCTCCCATTATCGTAATAGCACTATTCTTCAGTTTTCATTTTTTGAAAAACCAAAAATTTATCTCCCTCTCTATTATCAAACATAAAAAGAAACCTTTTTATATCAGAATAGTATTTCCCTTTTTTTGCGCTAAAATTTAATATTCTTCTAAATATTTTTCTAAATCGG
>CATLCV010000202.1 GCA_949893755.1 uncultured Lachnospiraceae bacterium
ATCCATTTGAAAAAATGTGCGGAAGGGGCGGCGCCGGAGATCTCCATAGATCTGCAGTCGGTTGTGGACGAGGCATTTGCGGCATTGGGAGGTTCCTCCAGGGCGGAAGCCGATCCGGGACATAAGGAATCATAGCATGAGATACAGGACAGTGTGATGGAAACATTTTATATCATAACAAATCGGTTAAAGGATCCGGATTTCCGGATCACAAGGGAAATCCAGAATTACATAGAGGACCATGGAAAGCGCTGTATCCTCTCGAAGAAGGATGAGGAAGGCCATATTATCCCGGGCACCGTGCCGGAAGGGATGGACTGCGCCCTGGTGCTGGGCGGCGACGGGACGCTGATCCGCGCGGCCAGGGAGCTGGGGGGCCATAATATCCCGCTTCTGGGGGTGAATATGGGAACACTCGGCTATCTGGCCGAGGTGGAGCTGCCGCGGATCCGGGAAGCGCTGGACATGCTGTTTTCGGGACAGCCGGATATTGAGGACCGGATGATGATGCGGGGGTCGATCGACGGCAGGAACGACTATATGGCCATGAACGACATCGTGGTGACCCGGGAGGGGAATCTGCGGGTGGTGCAGTTCCATGTATATGTCAACGGCGTGCTGCTGAACAGCTACCTGGCGGACGGGGTGATCATTTCCACACCCACGGGTTCCACCGGGTATAATCTGTCGGCGGGAGGACCCGTTGTGGAGCCTACGGCGCAGATGTTTGTCATAACCCCCATCTGCTGTCATGCACTGAACGCCAGCAGCGTGGTCCTCTCCGCGGAGGATGTCATTGAGGTGGAGATCTGCGAGGGCAGGTACGGGCGCACAGAGCGCGCCCTGGTGACCTTTGACGGGGCGGAGACACAGGGGTTGTCCACCGGAGACCGGGTGGCGGTCAAAAAGGCGCGGGAGACCACGAAGCTGGTCAAGCTGAGCCGGGAAAGCTTCATGAAGACCATGAGAGAAAAGATGAAAGGAAATTAAGCGTATGAAAGTCAGCCGCCATGCAAAAATTATTGAATTGATCACACAGCATGATATTGAGACGCAGGAGGAGCTGGCCGAATATCTTGAGGATGCAGGATTTAAGGTGACGCAGGCTACGGTTTCCAGGGATATCCGGGATCTGAAGCTGACGAAGATGTCTGTGGACGGAAGCAGGCAGAAGTATGTGATATTAAAGCCGGAGGAGGGCATGAGCGAGAAGTATATCCGGGTGCTCCAGGACGGATATGTTTCCATGGACATGGCTCAGAATATCCTGGTGATCAAGACGGTCTCGGGAATGGCGATGGCCGTGGCAGCCGCCGTTGACGCCATGAAATGGAACGAGGTGGTGGGGTGTATCGCAGGGGACGACACGATCATGTGCGCCATCCGCAGCGTGGAGGATACGGCTGCCGTGATGGAAAAGATCCGGAAGATCATTACAAAAGGAAAATAGCGTTCAGTCTGCCCGGCAGACTGGTTACGGAAAATAAGGAGAAGATGGAATGTTAGAAAATCTGCACGTAAAAAACCTGGCATTGATCGATGAGATCGAGGTCAACTTCCGGCCGGGGCTCAACATCCTGACCGGGGAGACCGGGGCGGGAAAATCGATCCTTTTGGGTTCAGTAAATCTGGCGCTGGGCGGCAGGTTTCATGCGGACATGCTGCGCACGGGGGCGAAGTTCGGCCTGGTGGAGCTGACCTTTACCATAGAAACCCCGGAACTGGAGGAGCAGCTTGCCGCCATGGATCTCTTTCCGGAAGAGGGAAGGATCGTACTGAGCCGGAAGCTGATGCCGGGGCGCAGCGTGAGCAAGATCAACGGAGAGACGGTCAATATGGCGACCTTGAAGGATGTGGCCAGCATGCTCATCGACATCCACGGGCAGCATGAGCATCAGTCTCTGCTCCATAAGAAGAACCATCTGGCATTTCTGGATCTGTACGCCAGGGAACAGGTGGAAACATTAAAAAAAGAGACTGCAAAGGCATTCCGCACCTACCATGCATGCAGAAAAAAGCTGGATGAATCGGGGATGGATGAACGGGAGCGCCAGAAGGAGATCTCCCTGGCGGAATTCGAGGTGAACGAGATCGAGGAAGCGGGCCTGTCCGAGGGAGAGGATGAGGAGGTGGAGGCGCTTTACCGGAGGATGTCCGCCGGCAAAAAGGTGACGGAACGGATTGCGGAGGCGTACCACTACACCAGCGAGGACGAGAGCGGCAATGCCAGCGAATTATTAAGCCGCGCCATCCACGCGCTCTCAGACGTGGAATCCGTGGATGAAGAGGGGGCCGGATTGTACAGCCAGCTCATCGAGATCGACAGCCTGCTCAACGATTTTAACCGGGAGCTGTCCGAGTATGCGAAGAGCCTGGAATTTTCCGAGGAAGAATTTTACGAGACGGAAAACCGGCTGAATGAACTGAACCATCTGAAAACAAAATACGGCAATACGGTCACGGAAGTTCTGGAATATTGTGAAGAGAGAAAGCAAAGACTAAAGGAACTGGAAGATTATGAGCAGTATATGCAGGAATTGGAGGAGAACCTGAAAAAATCCAGGCAGAACTATGAGAAGCATGCCCTCTCCCTTAGAAAGGCAAGGAAAAAAGCGGCGGCTTCCTTTGTGAAGGAGATCAAGGACGGGCTTTCGGATATGAATTTCCTGGATGTCCGTTTTGAAATGCGGTTTGCAGAGCTGGAGGACTATACTGCGGACGGCATGGATGAAGCGGAATTTTATATCTCCACCAATCCGGGGGAGGCCCTGCGGCCCATGGGAAATGTGGCGTCCGGGGGAGAGCTTTCCAGGATCATGCTGGCCATCAAGACCGTGCTGGCGGACCAGGAGGATACTCCCACGCTGATCTTTGACGAGATCGATACGGGGATCAGCGGCATCACGGCAGGAAAGGTGGCCGAAAAGATGCATATCATCGGAGAGTCCAGACAGGTTCTGTGCATCACACATCTGGCCCAGATTGCAGCCCAGGCCGATGCACATTATCTGATCCGGAAAAGCGCGAAGACAGGCGGAGCCCAGACAGAGATATTCAGCCTGGAGGAGGAAGCATCCGTGCAGGAGCTGGCAAGGCTTCTGGGCGGGGCAAAAGTGACTGCAAGTATATTAGAAAGTGCGAGGGAAATGAAGAGATAAAATGAAGATCGTGATTATTGGAGACGGCAAAGTCGGCTATAAGCTGACCAGGCAGCTCTCCGCGGAAGATTATGATGTTGTTTTAATCGATAATAATGAGGAAAAGCTGAGAGACGCCATGAACCGCATGGACATTATCTGTGTGCACGGGGAGGGCGGCAATGTAGAGGTTCAGAAAAGCGCGGGGGTGCCGGAGGCGGATCTGGTCATCGCCTGCACCTCCACGGACGAATGCAATATGCTGAGCTGCCTGATCGCGAAACGGATCGGGGCGCTGCATACCATCGCCCGGGTACGGAACCCGATCTACTACAGGCAGATCGACATTTTAAAGGAGGATCTGCACCTGAGTATGGCGGTCAATCCGGAGCTGACCATGGCGGAGGAGATCTCCCGGCTGGTCCTCTTTCCCAATGCAAGTAAGATCGAAACCTTTGTCAAGGGCAGGGTGGAGCTGATCGAATTTCCGGTATCAGGCGAGAGCAAGCTGCAGGGCATGTCGCTGGCTGAGATGTATAACCGCTTTCAGATCAAGGTTCTGGTCTGTGCCGCGGAACGGGGGGAAGACGTGGTGATCCCGGACGGGGATTACACCATACAGGCCGGGGACCGGCTGCACGTGGCGGCCTCCCACCAGGATATCAGCCGCTTTTTCAAGCTGCTGGGCTACCGGAAGATCAAGATGAAGAATGTGATGATCTGCGGCGGCGGGAGATCCAGCTTTTATCTGGCCCTCCAGCTGACGAATATCGGGATGCAGGTCAAGATCATTGAGAAGAACAGAGAAAAATGCGAAGGTCTCTGTGAGATGCTTCCCAAAGCAACGGTGATCAACGGCGATGCCACCAATCATGATCTGCTCCTGGAAGAAGGAATCCAGGACGCGGACGCGTTTATCGCGCTGACGGGGATGGATGAAGAGAATATCATCATGTCCCTGTTTGCGAAAAGCCAGGGAGTATCCAAGATCATCCTGAAGGTGAATGAGGACCAGAGGGTGCGGATGATCGAGGACTTCGGCCTGGACAGCGTGGTGTCGGCAAAAACCGTCACTGCGGACGCCATATTGAGCTATGTGCGGGCGAGAAAAAATTCCCAGGGCAGCGCCAATGTGGAGACCATGTACCAGCTGGTAGACGAGCAGGTGGAAGCGCTGGAATTTATTGTCAAGGCAAAGACAAGATATACGGATATCCCATTGAAGGAACTGTCCCTGAAACCGAATAACCTGATCGCGTGTATCGCAAGGAAATGGCGGATCATCATTCCAAACGGGGATGACAGGATCCAGGTGGGGGATAATGTAATTGTGATCACAATGAAAAAACAGATTCAGGATATTGAGGATATTTTGTTGTAGGTGCGGACATGAATAATAGGATGACAGTGTTTATCATAAGTAAGATGCTGGGGGTAGAGGGAGCGCTTCTTCTGATTCCGGCATTCGTGGCATTGCTTTACAGGGAAGAAAGCGCGCTGCATTTTGCGGTGGTCAGCGGGGTCCTTTTTCTGATCTTCCTGCTGGCGGGCAGGAAAAAGCCGGGAAACCGGAGGATTTATAAAAAAGAAGGGCTGCTTATTGTAGGCTCGGCCTGGATCTTGTGGTCCTTGTTCGGGGCGCTCCCGTTTTTCCTTTCGGGCAGTATCCCCAGCTATCTGGATGCTTTTTTCGAGACCGTATCCGGTTTTACGACTACCGGGTCTACGATTCTGACGGACATTGAGGCGCTGCCCCGTGGGATGGCCTTCTGGCGGAGCCTGACGCACTGGATCGGCGGGATGGGGGTGCTGGTATTTGTCATGATGCTGACGTCCCTGGACGATGAAAATTCCATGCATCTGATGCGAGCGGAGGTACCCGGGCCGGAAGCGGACAAGCTGGTGCCCCGTGCCAGGACGACGGCTCAGATCCTGTATGCCATGTATTTTGTGCTGACGGCCGTGGAAGTGGTGCTGCTGCTGTTCGGAGGGATGAATTTTTATGACGCTCTCCTCCATGCGTTCAGTACGGCGGGAACCGGAGGCTTCTCCAATATGAATGCCAGTGTGGCGCATTTTAACAGTGCCTACATTGACGGCGTGATCACGGTATTTATGATCCTGTTCGGGGTGAACTTCAACCTGTATTTTCTGGTGTGCCTGCGGAAATGGAAGGAAGCCTTCCAAAATGAGGAGCTGCATATCTACCTGGGGATCATCGCCGGGGCAGTGGCTGTGATCACCATCGATATCCTGCGCCAGTACGGCAATGTGATGCACGCCTTCCGATATGCCTCCTTCCAGGTGGCGGCCATCATTACCACCACGGGATTCTGTACGGCAGACTGGAACCTGTGGCCGGAGCTCTCCAAGACGGTCCTGCTCTCGCTGATGGTCGTAGGAGCCTGCGCAGGCTCCACCGGAGGCGGGATCAAGGTTTCCCGGCTGATGATCCTGCTCAAGAGCATCAAGCAGGAAACCAAGCGGATGCTGCACCCCAAGGCAGTGACGATCGTCAGGGTGAACGGGAGAAAGGTCAGCGGGGAAACCATGAACGGCGTCTACATTTATTTTATCTGCTATATCATGATCCTGCTGGGTTCGGTGCTCCTGGTGTCTGTCAATAACTTTGACTTCGGGACTACGTTCAGCGCGGTGCTGACCACCTTGAACAATGTAGGGCCCGGGATCTCGCTGGTAGGGCCGGTGGAGAACTTTTCCCAGTTCTCGGGGCTGTCGAAGGCGGTCTTCTGCGTGGACATGCTGGTAGGCAGGCTGGAGATCTTCCCCTACCTGCTGCTATTGTCTCCGGAGTTGTGGCGGAGAAAATTTTGAGGGGGATGCAAAAAAGCCTGTCATCGGCAGCTTTTCTGCATAGGATGGTATACAAAACAGCCTGCTGTTGGCGGCTTTTTTGTATAGATTGGTATAGAAACAGCCGCCGAAGACCGGCGGCGGATTGGAGAGATTTATGAAAAAAGCGAAACTGAAAGTGATTGCGGTCCTGGCCGTGCTGATCCTGGCGGCGGCGTATTATTATGCGGCGCTGCCTGCCCTGAACCTGCATTCTGCGGATCTGTGGGTGTTTCTGATCATGCTGGTGCTGGCCGCGGGTGGCGTCTATATCCTGAAAAAGCGGCCGACGCGCTATGAGCTGAAAAAGCTCAAAGGCTTTAAGATCATTGAGGTACTCCTGCTGCTCCTGGTGGGCGCCTATGTGATCGGCTCCCTGCTGTCCTCGCCCATCGTGAACGCGAAGAAGTACCAGAAGCTTCTCAAGGTGCAGGAAGGGGAGTTTACCAAGGATATCGAGGAGCTTTCCTTTGACCAGATACCCCTGCTGGACCGGGATTCCGCCCAGATCCTGGGGAACCGGAAGATGGGGAGCATGGTGGATATGGTGTCCCAGTTTGAGGTGGATGACCTGTACAGCCAGATCAATTACCAGGACCGGCCGGTCCGGGTGTCTCCGCTGCGCTATGCCAGCCTGATCAAATGGTTTACCAACCTGCGGGAGGGCATTCCGGCTTATATCAAGATCGATATGGCTACGCAGAACACGGAGCTTGTGAAATTAGGCGAAGGGATGAAGTATACCACCAGCGACCACTTTAACCGGAATATCTACCGGCATCTGCGTTTCCGGTATCCCACGTATATCTTCAATGAGCTGAGCTTTGAGATCGACGATGACGGGGTTCCCTACTGGATCTGCCCGGTGCGCAAGTACAATATCGGCCTGTTCGGCGGCATCACGGTGGGCAGAGTGGTATTGTGCAATGCCATCACCGGCGAGACACAGGACTATGCCATCGATGAGGTGCCGGAGTGGATCGACCGGGCCTATTCCGCGGACCTGCTGGTGGAGCTGTATGATTATTACGGAACGCTCAAGCATGGATATTTCAACAGTGTGCTGGGACAGAAGGACTGCCTGATCACCACCAACGGCTATAACTATCTGGCCATCGACGACGATGTCTGGGTGTATACCGGCGTGACCTCGGTCAGCGGCGACCAGTCCAATGTGGGCTTTGTGCTGATGAACCAGAGGACCATGGAGACAAAATTTTATGCTATTGAGGGGGCAACGGAGACCTCCGCCATGTCCTCCGCAGAAGGACAGGTGCAGAACCTGAAATACCAGGCGACCTTCCCGCTGCTCTTGAATATCTCCGGGGAGCCCACGTATTTTATCGCATTGAAGGACGATGCCGGACTGGTGAAAAAATATGCCATGGTCAATGTACAGAAGTACCAGATCGTTGCCATCGGGGATACGGTCAGCTCCTGTGAGGCGTCCTATACGGATCTCATGTATGAGAACGGCATCAAGGCCGTGGCTGAGGATACCCGGGAGATCGAGACGGTGACCGCAAATATCAGCAGGATCGTCCAGGGCGTCATCGACGGAAATTCTCACTATTTCGTGATGCTCGAAGGCTCCGACGATATCTTTGACATTTCCATTGCGGAGTATATCAGTATCATCGGGTATGACGTGGGAGATAAAGTGACCATTGAATATAAGGCGGGAGAGGAGACCAACACGGTTCTTTCGCTGAACGGGGAAGAGAAGGCACGTGTCCAAAGAGAAGCGGACGACGGGACAGTAGAATAAATCCGTGAATGACAGTAAATAGAAAGCAAAAAAGAAAACCTGCGGGCTGCGGGTTTTCTTTTTTTCAAAACAAATGATGAAGCAACCTCTGGAACAGTCCCGAAAGAATCTGCAAACAGTCCGCAGGGCTTTTCAAGACAGCTCCGTAGTTCCTTAGTTCAGAACCTTGTAATCCGGGTTGTCGATATCCGGAATCTTCTCCTTCTCTAAGCTTACGCTGATATAAAATTCTATGTTGTTATCCTTGGAGATTTTGTTGATCTTCTGCAAAAATACAGGCAGATTATCGACGGAAATATCAACCTGCTTCAATACGCCGTCTATGAAGATGGTCTCAATGTCGTGATTGCCTGCTACCATGCCGTATAAGAATCCGACCAGTTCCTCTAAAGTTGTGATATCGCTGTAATCAGCCATACAGATTGCGCGGATGTTAAAGTTGACGCTGGATGTGTCGCGGTGGCTTTTCTTGATCAGTACAACGTTTCCGTTGGAAGTCTTTACCTTTTCATTTGCAAGTTCAATGATCTGCTGAGTCTTTCCGCTGCCTCTCGGGCCTGTGATTAAGTATACCATGACGAATCTCTCCTTTATGTAGATGTATTTTTGAGTAATTGTCACTGCTCAAATGTCTTATACCCATTATACACTAAAGTAGGGAAAGGGACAACTAAAAAAAGGGTAAAAAAACAAGAAAGCCAAAAAAGGGAAACTATGGGGGAGATCTGCCGCGTTTCCTGTGTATTTGCGTGATGTATAATGTGAAGAAAAACGAAAAAAATAGATACTGCGTGAGTATCGCGTCAGGCGGAAGGAAAGAGTTTCCGAGAGTTTCTTAAATGTCGGGAGGTATGGAAAGTGATGATGCCCGCGGAGGTTGCGGCCTATTTTTTTAAGCACCAGGATCTGCGTCTGCGCCTGGAATTTCAGATCGTGCTCCAGTGCGCGCCCTTTCTGAAGGGCTTAAGGGCGTCAAGCCTGATCGCATTGGAGGAAAGGCTGTGCGGGGAGCTTCCGGAGTTCTTCCGGGGGACGAAGGTGATATGGAGGGTCCTGGGAGCCAGAAAAGAGAAAGCGCTGGTTTTCTTTTACCGAAGGGAAGAGCTGGAGGAATCTGTGAACCGCCCCGGGATCCGGAGGATACTGGGCCGCTTCGGATACCGGGGGATGGGGCTGGAGGAGATGCTGGATACTCTGACGGAGCGGATGGATGCGCCGGGCCGGGAGGAAAAGAGCTTCCCCCATGAGATCGGCGCGTTTCTGGGATATCCGGCCGGGGATGTGGAGGGCTTTATCCGGACCGGAGGCAGGCAGTACCTGGCGGCCGGCTATTGGAAGGTCTATCAGGATGCCATTTGCGCCGCAAGGACATTTCGGAGCTTTGATGACGCAAAAATCTATGCGGTCAATGAATTTTTGTCCGGAAAATCTCTGCGGGAGATCGTGAGTGAGGAGGAGTAGGGAAGCGGCCAGCTCGTGTACTGTACCGTTCATTTTCAGCAAAATGAACGGTACAGTACACAAGGTGGCAAAACCGCCGTTCGTGCATATCATAAAATGACGACAGATAGATACGAATGGGGGAAATATTCTGATATGGATTGTAATATACTGCTTGGAACGCTGATTCCGTTTGCCGGAACAACGCTGGGGGCAGCCATGGTCTTTTTTCTGCGGGGAGAAATGAATGAACGCCTGCAAAAAGCCCTGCTCGGGTTTGCGTCCGGAGTGATGATCGCGGCTTCGGTCTGGTCCCTTCTGATCCCGGCCATCGAGATGTCCGGGGAGCAGGGCGGGATCGCATGGGTTCCGGCAACCGTCGGATTTTTACTGGGAATGGGATTTTTACTTTTGCTGGATGCGCTGACGCCGCATATCTACCAGGCGGAAGAGGAGGTGGAGGACGGATGCCGCTGTCCGGATCTGTGCAATCCCTGTGCCCGCAGCGGATGCCAAAAAAAAACCAACATGCTCGTCCTCGCCGTCACCCTGCATAATATCCCGGAGGGGATGGCGGTGGGAGTCACCTTCGCTGGCGTACTCAATGAGAATGCGATGATCTCAATGGCAGGGGCGCTGGTACTGGCCATTGGGATCGCGGTACAGAATTTTCCGGAGGGGGCCATCATCTCCATGCCTCTGCGGGCAGGAGGGATGTCGAGAAGGCGGGCATTTCTGTACGGAACCGCATCCGGGGCCGTGGAGCCGGTGGCGGCGTGGATCACCATTTTACTCACCCGCCTGGTGCTTCCGGTGCTGCCTTATCTGCTGGCATTTGCTGCAGGAGCCATGATCTATGTTGTGGTGGAAGAGCTGGTGCCCGAATCCCAGACAGGAAAGCATTCCAGCATCGGGACCATCGGGGTGGCCGCCGGGTTTGCGCTGATGATGATACTGGACGTGGCGCTGGGGTAAAGCGTGACTTCTCACAGCCGCATAAAATAGGGAAAAGAGCAAAAATGACTTGACTTAGTTTCACATTCTTCTTATAATCCCGTCTTTAACAGTTATGCAAATATAAAACGCCGCAACCACAGTATCTATGTGGCTTGCGGCGTTTTGGGGTTCCAAAATGGAATATAGTAATTTTACTCCCTTCCTTTGCTCATTTTTTGAAT
>CATLCV010000203.1 GCA_949893755.1 uncultured Lachnospiraceae bacterium
CTTCGGCTCCATCAATACCGCCGTTTTCACTTATGGAAAATTCCATCAGGAGATCTGGCTCCGCAGACAGGCACATTGCTGTGTGATTAGCTTCATTCAGATAGACATCCCCTGACTGTGCAATATATCCAGAGGACATTAGGTGCCAGCGAAAATTCCCGGTGGCGCACATCAACTGCCGCATGTTCCCGGTATATGTAGCGCCTCCGCAGGATATCCCGGCCGTTTCATAAACGTCAATAATGGCTGAGCTACAGTCCCGATCCCCCTGCTCTACCTGATAAGTACCGGCATCCGTTTGTACGTCACACTTTCCCCCACCATCTCCCCAGCGGGAGATCTGGCTGTATCCATGCCAATTATGTGTAACAAGGTGTTTCATTATTTCAACCGCTACTTGTTTCTTTAACATTTTTTCTCCTTTCATTGCGCCGGCGCAATAATATGTATCACTTAATATGTACTTGATACGAAGCCATTATTTTTTGTTCTCACTCTCTGCTTTCTTGGTCAGAATATCAATTGCTTTTATAATCACCTCCGGAAGCGGCAGTCCCATCAATCCGGCATTCTCTACGATGCTGATTAATTCATTAGCCATGAATCCGATAATTACCGCATCCCGGATATATTCCACACCTAAAGCAAGGTCAAGACGGTATGCGATTAATACAAACAGCAGAACCATGCCTTTCCTGCAAAGACCTTTCCACCCAACAACGCTTTCCAGTGTTCCCGTACTTGTTTTGTTGCTGTTATGAAAAACCCCTGCAACCAGAAAACCTGATACATAATCAATTCCCATAAACAAAATCAATGTCTTTAATCCGGCATCCCATCCACCTAATAAAGAAGCCACAAAACTCCCAACTATTCCAATAACCGTACATATTTTTTCCTTCATTATTTACCATCCTTTCACAATTAACTTTCCTAGTGCAAATTACTTTCAGCTTCATCCAATGTTTTTGTTCCAAATTTGATGTACATCGGATCATCCGTTTCAAGTTTTTTCAAATATCCCCGGAATAAAAATGCAGGATATCTTCCAATCAGTGAACTTTCGGTAGCTGTAGCACTGCTTATATATGTTTTATACCAGGTTAAAAACGGACTTTCTGTTAATTTCTTTTGATTTGTAAACCAAAACATTCCCTGTGTCAAATCCACATTGATGCCCATATAAGCAAAAAAACTGCTGTTGATAATCTGTTTTGTTGTGAAATAATAATAGTCCACATCTGCTTTATAATACGGAAGTACTCCAAACGACAATGGTACAAATTTTACTATGCTTGCGACAGATTCAGAATTAACTTTCCTCAAATATGCCCCGGTAACAGCATCATACATCTTTGCTCCGATTTCTGTATAACAAGAACTTCCCGGGCCACTCCCCAGCTTCCAATCACTGAGCAGTTTTTCTGTTTTTATAAACCGTTCAATGTACACATATTCCGGCTCTTTATTATTACCCCCCCCCTGAATCAGCATATGATACAAACTTTTTTATTCCATCAACCATTTCAATTCTACCTACACTCATATCGAACCTCCCTAAATATAATTATCTGCATCTTCTGATTTCTTTGTTCCACCTTTGATGTACATTAAATTATCTGTTTTTAACTCTGTCACAAGACCACGCAATAGCATTGCCGGGTATGTTTCTTTCAATCCATTTACTGTCAAATCTGTAGAGCTTGAATATATTTTATACCAGGTCAAAAATGGATTTTCTGTTATACTTTTATGATTTGTAAATTTAAACTCCCCACTGCTCAATTCAACGCCAATCCCTAAGTACGCAAAAAATCCAGAATTCACAGTATTTTTTGTATCTGGATAAAGTGTGCCCAGAATATTTTTTAACGGTATCATGCAAAAAGATAAAGGTGAATATTTTAGCACCATGTTTTCACCATTAGTTCTACCAAGATATACCCCTGTATCAGCCGCATATTTTTTTCCTGAAATATTTATGTATCCTTTGTTAGTTAGCGGATAGTTATCAAGCAATACCTCTGTATTTACGAATTTTTCTATGTAGATATATTCTGATTTCGCATCAGATTTTCCCCCCCCCGCATACTCGTTATACTGTTTTTTCCCATCTACAAGCTCTATAATTCCTACACCCATTTCAATCCTCCTATCAGTATATCGTACTCTCTGCATCTGCCAATTTCTTCGTTGATGTATCCAAGAACATCGGATCACTATTTTCGATTTTCTTCAAAAGCGCTCTAAATAAAAAAGCTGGATATGAACCTTTAAAACCCTCTTGTGTATCGGTAGATGAATGATATGATTTATACCATGTGTATAAAGGACATTCCGACAGTTTCTTCACGTTTCGAAATATAAATACACCATGCATCAAATTAACATAGACCCCAACATTAGCAAAAAAATCCGTTCCAAAACTTGCTGTTATAACCGGCCAGGGATCGCCTATACTAATATAGCTATACGGAACGGTGGTAAATGATAGCGGCGTATATCTCATTTCATACTGTTTATTGTTCGATGGCCGCTGCATCTTTCCCAGATATTCCCCAGTAACAGCATTGTACATATTCGCTCTGATTTCCGTATACCCAGGTAAGTCTCTTCCTCCTGCATCTGTCAAATTCCATTTTTCAAGCAGCGTCTCCGTTCTGATAAACCGCTCTATATAAACATATTCCGATTCTGAGCCTCCTTCAGCTCCTAAATTTGCGTATGGAATATATTGCTTCCTCCCGTCATCCATTTCAACTCTTCCAACACTCATATCCTTTCCACCTCCATTCAGCTGTTCTCTTCATCATCCGGCAAAAATACGATCGTACCTAGCGGCAGATCCTCTATGGCTGCGTCCAACTCCTCTCTTGTCCCGAAAAAATGCATGGGTATCTGCGAAGTCAGCTCATACACCGTTCTCCGCAGCTCTTCCAGATCCTCTGCCAGAGCAACCGCGCCGGCACCTGTCTGGATCGTAACATCCGCGGTATTGTTCACTGTCACAATATAGTCCTGTATGATCTGCGCCGGATTATACCCATTGTACGGCGGCATGAAGTCTCCATTGTCCCCGGCAATCGTTGTAATACTGTACAGCACTTCCGTATTACTGTCTCCATCCTTTTCCTTTGCGTAAAGTCCCATCTCATTGATGTGATACCCACTGCTCACCAGTGCTCCTCCTGTAACCGTATCCTGGTTCGTGATATAGGCCGTTATCTTCACACTGTTTTCAGTAAAAACAGCTATCTTGGAAATTGGATAACTGTTTTTCTGTGATTTCAATTCAGTCTGTTCCTGCAGAGCAGATATATCCTTTTCTTCCGGGCTGTATATTCCATCTCCGGTTACCACCCGGGTAAACTGAATTGCAAGCTCTCCTGCCTGTGCCCTTGTGAGAAGATTTGCCCCTGCAGTCGTCATAACTGCCCTGTTAAATGGCTGTAGCATTCTGATTCCTCCTCTAAAAAATGTCCTGCCTGCTTCCATCCCATTGCCTGAAACAAACGGTTATGAAAGCGATTTGGATAAATGTCCTCCTGTATCCTCTCTTTCAATCCCCAGTTCTATGATCGGTTCCGGATAGCAGATCTGGCCGGTCAGCATCCTGGCGTAGATAGTCTGCCCCACTTCCCTGTCCACGCAATACCCGTCAATGATCGCGGCCGGCCTATATTGCGGAGGACACTGGCAGACGCCCGCGTACAGCTCCTGATCCACTGTTCGGTGTATCTCGATCACTTCGATGTGACTGCGGATATTCTTCACAATCTGGATCATTTCCGAAAAGTACGAATTCATATCTTCCGTAAGAAGTGCATTTGTAACAATCTTAAAACGGTATGGTTCCCCTCCGTATTCAAACCACTCTTCCACTTCCCCTTCTCCGAATACGGCAGCGACCAGCTCTTCCACCGCTCCGGGAGTACCTGCTGTCAGATGCCACATCAGTGTTCTCTTTATGATACGCCGTTTGATTTCTATTTCCATTTCTTCCCTGTAATAGGGAGTACGCATCTCCACCGCCAGAATATCCAGGATCTGCTCTGGCAGGCTGTCTATCACAGCTACCGTTCTGGTCATGTTCGCCCGCTCAATGATCAGCTGTATTCCTTTTTTCAGCGCATAGCTGATACACCTTTGCTGGGTCTGTGTTGCCATCTGGCTGGGAAGCATATCGACTAATTCACCGTCATACAGGTTAATCATCTTCCACACCTCCATATGTCACCGTCACGTTTCCAAGTCTTGCCACTGTGGTGGGCGGTACTACGGTAAATTCAGGCAGCGCAACCACCGCCCTTTTTGCTCCGGCATCTACCACACGCCTGATCAGCTCCGATGGATTGATGTCCCTGCCTATGGTATAGGTCTGCCATTCATTGTACAAGCTGACCGCAGCAGATACCGCGCTCTGTATGGATACTGCCTTTGCGGCATCCGATCTTGCTATATAGTAGGTCAGATCCAGATCATACGTCATGGTTTCCGGCGCCAGAACCTGCACGTAATCCGTGAGCGGCCGGACCGTATCATCATTCAGATGTTCCAGGATTCCGTCAAGCAGGGCGGCTGAAGGAAGGGATCCATCCTTTAAAAGTACCCTTACCTCCACTTTGCCCTCTTCCGGACTCGTAACATTTACCGAGCCGATCGACGCGCCGTATGATTTTGTGTGATGGATGTATGCGTCTCTGGGTCCGGCTGTAGAATACGAGGACGGAGCCAGGAACACGCGCTCCGCGAGGCTCTCATCATCTTCTATGTCTGAGCCGCCCCTGCTTTCCTCTATGTTTTCTACTTTTGCGACATATGGGATCAGATCTACCAGGATATTGATCCTCCCTGCTGCCATCCCGCTGCCTGCTGCCCCTGCCGTCTGACAGATACAGGGCACGTCCGCATACTCTTCGCCTGCTGCCACCTCCGCGTATTCCGTGGTTTCAAAATAGATCTCGCCATCCGTCACCTTCGTTCCCAGCGGAATGCTGACTGCCGCTCTCTGAACTGCAGATAAAGTAAAACGTACCGTCACCTCCGCAGCCTGCGCCGGAAGCCTTGTCACGCCTTTATGAGCCGCGATATTGTCCAGATACTCCCCATAGCTGTATTTCAGCAAATCCTGTTTTCCTGCCCTGTCTACAAATAACAGAGTCTGATACAGAAGGACGGAACAGGCATAAAGTGTAAATGCGGCAGGATCCGCCCTTCTTAAACTGATTTTTTTACCGGTGATCTGCTCATGCCTTTCTTCATAGCTTTTGATCAAAAGTGCCTGGACATCATCCAGTGTCACATGATCTATAAAACTGACTTCCGGCAGATTTTCAATTTCCGCGATCATAAGCCTTCCCTCCGTTCCACATTGATCTGTATCCTGGCCGTATTGCCAATGTTCTGCTCCGCGCGCACTTCGGCAATACTGATCTCCGGAATAAATTCCTCTGTTTTTTCCTCCAATTCAATCGCAAATTCATTCACAGCTTCCGGAGACAGCATATCCATAAATTCCCCCTTTAATCCGAAGCTCCTGCTTCCAGGGATCGTCCGCTCCCTGGAAAGTATCAGAGAACGGAGCTGCGAATGGATACGTTCTACCACTTTTTCATCATCAATCCCAACGATCTCGATCTTGTTTGATTCCCGCATGGCTGTCTCCTTATGTATACTCTGAAAAAGTCAGACTCAGCGTCGCCCGGACCAGCTCCCCCTGATTCCATATTTCATCCCATGTCTCACTGATGGATTCCAGATACATTTTATGGACCCCCACTTTCTTTCCGCCCACATAAAGATAGTCAACTGCTCCCTTTTCACATGCTCTTTCCAGCGTCTGGATGATAGTTCTTGGTTTCACGCCATGCATGGCAGATACAACGACCTCCATGACAACGCCGGAGGATTCCGGCCCCTGAAATTCCATCCTGGGCTTTTGACTCAGAATGGAATGCTTTGCCCATCTTCCGGCCACCGTCCGCTTGAATCCCCTGAAAGTGATCTGTTTTTCTGAGTTCACCGAAAACTGAATGCTCTTTCCCCAATTTCCCACTCTTGCCATATCCTGTCTCCTAACACTTGCAGTCCAATAATTCCGTCAGTGTCACCGGCCCTTTGTGTCCATCCTTGAACACCAGGTTTTCTCCGTCATATTCCATATAGGCCTCTCCATATATACTGCCGAATTCTTTTCTGAACACAGTCTCCTCAGACTTAGGGGGCTGGTTTCCACCATTCCAGATCCGTCCCATCACGATCCCTGCTGACTGCCCGTTTGACAGATGCAGCACAAGCACCTCCTGACCAATTCCCGGCATCTTATATTCATCCGTAAACGAAAATACCGGAAACTCATCCGTAGTGGAATCATCCAGATTCGTATAGGTGACGCTCACCATACCCCTGCTGTGATCTACAGATGACACCCTTCCGATCCGGATCAGTCTTTCCGCCATATCTTTTCCTCCTTATGATCCGTACGCTTCGTTCTAACTAAATGATCCTTCATCTACCCAGCCATATACATTTGACGTGTTATCTGTATGTACCAAATGCCATGGATGCGCTTTTCCATTCCCCGCACTGTCCGGGCCTAATGTGATTTTTGCCGGTCCTGCCTTCGCATTGCTGCCTTTTGCCCCCGGGTGCGAAGACACATAATGCATACCACCGTTAAAATTCACAATATCACCTGTTTTGTAATTCCTTACCGCTTCCGCGGGAGCAGAAGCGGCCTTCGGCGCATAGGAAAGCCGTCTCTGGCATCTGTGCATCTCCACATTCTGCTTTGTTCCGGAACTGCTGACTTCTATCGTTGACTTCTCCACAAAATATTTTCCGTTGGCCTTCCCCATCCCTTTTACCCTGACCGTTGCGCCGGCGCAAATTTTCGGATTCGGCCATATCTCTCCGGAAAGTTTTGTAGCTGATTCATTCGATTTGTTTACCTTGGCGGCCGCTTTGTGGTATGCGTCCGAAACGCTGTCCGCAACCTCATCAATTTTCATGACCCGGCTTCCCGCCGCATTCTCCGCTTTCATGCCAACATACACACTGATCTCCTCACTGTCATTTCCGGATTTATAGGATATCCTTGCTCCGGTATATATCCCGACAAGAGAGTCCTCATATTCCCAGTTGTCATCCACAAAAGATTCCCTGATCAATTCAGCTACCGTGCTTTTCTTTTCCTGAGAAGTCTGGTCATAGATCACGATCGCATGATTGTATACCTTCATGGACATTCCATATGTCTCACAGATCTCATATAAAAATGCGCTGTCTGTTTTCTGGGACTGCTCAATGGAGTTGATCTTTACATCCGGACCTCTGCAATTCAACCGCAGTCCGTACTTCCCGGCAATCTCCTTTGCGATTCCATGCACCGTGACCTCTTTCCAGGTTTTGGTGCGCTCTCTTATCTGAAAAGATCCATTTGCCGGGACCGCAAGGCATCCGAACTGTGCAGCAAGCGGCCCTCCGGAATACTTGATATTGTCCAGCACAAATATTCCGCAGGAGAGTTTTTTGTTCCTTCCCTCTTTCTCCCAGTTGTGAAAAGTGATCGTGCCGTCTACCTGGTCTCCCTTGACCGGATATTTTCTGTTCAGCCAATCCATCTTGATGTTCTGGATCGCAATATCCAGCTGGTCGCTGCTTCCGGATGCCACGTCGGTATATGTAACAGACGTAAGATAATCCTTCAGCTCCTCCTTCATGTTCTTTCCATTAAACCGAAAGCCTGCTGATACCCTTCTTGGATCACCCATCTTCATCACCGTCCTCTACGGAGGAATACTCACTGTCCTGATCTGCATTTACACGCCAGAACGGCAGGTCTTCATCCGTCTCTTCCGGCAGATCCGGCACATAAACCTTCGCTCCTGAGGAAAATACCATAATATCCAGGAGCGGAAGGTTGGCTTCCATAAGATAACGCATGTATTTTTCATCACCATAAAGATCATAGGCCATCAGATCCCAGGTATCCCCCTGCTTTGTCTCATAGGTTGACGCCATTTCTTCCGCTCCCTTCTACGCAAATACAGTCCGTTTCTTCTTCCTTTCCCACTGCCGCATCATCTTTTCAAATTCAGCCATACTCATTCTGTTTGCTTCGACCACTTCCTCTTTGCTGGTCCCTTCCCCTTCAAAATGGTAGGTAGGACTGAATACAAACGTCTGCGCCGTGTCAGAACCCGTTTCTGCTCCCTTTCTGCCTTTTCCGGAAAGACTGTCTATCGTCTCACCGATCACAGCGCTCCTTGCAGGGATCTCCGGCGTTGAAATTCCGCGGATATTTTCACCTGCATTCTGTACTGGCTGAGCCAATGCCGCATTCGCTGCGCTTTGTACCCTGCCGGACATATTTTCCATTCCTACTGCCACGCCTTCACCGGCATACTGCCCTGATCGGGTGAGCACCCTGGAGGGAGAATGGATCTGAAGCGCACTGTTGACTGCATTCGCCGCAGTCTGCGCAATACTTTGCGCCGCGGCTGCCACTGCGCCCCGCATACTGTTCATGCCGTTGACAAGACCCTGCATCATATTCATACCGGCCCCGGACAGATCTACCCCTGCAAATGCCGCCTGGATCCCAGCTGCCGTCGCCTGGGCAATTCCGACGGCCTGTACGCCGCCGTTTTGGAATACCGTCACCATAGCCGTGACTCCATTCCTTGTGACTGCAACGATCAGAGCCATACTTTGTGTGGTAATGGCTGTTACCTGGGTCATTCCGGTTTGAACATTGGTACTGACCTGTACCATTCCGACTGCCGTTGCCTGGGCCATCTGCTGCATACTGCCGCTCACAAGCACGGTCATCTGCACCATGCTGTTTCCTGCGGCCAGAGAACCTGGCATAGCCGCTGATAAAGCCCCAAATGCCGCAGCTGAAGCTGTTACAGCCGCCGCCATGGCTGCAAGCGACGCATTGGACGATGCCAGCGCTGCGGCAAATAACACGGAAGCCGCCGCGGCCGCGGCTGCCGGTACTGCAAAGGATGACAATGCCGCGGCTGCCGGAGGCACCGCCCCTCCCATGGAAGCGAATGCTGCCACGATCCGCTGCGCGGCCGCCCCAACCGTCACCGTTGAAGACTGGAAGGACTGGATCGCTGCCGTTGCCGCCGTGAATGCCGTAACAATCAGAAGGATCGCCGTCCCGGCTGCCGAAGCGGATACTGCCATTCCCGCAAGACCAGCCGCCAGGGCTGCCGCCGCTATGCCTGCGGCTGCAGCAGATGCGGCAAAGGGAACCAATGACGCCGTGAGCGGAAGAAATGCCGCTGCCAGCTTTCCCATGCTTGAAACCATCCCGGAAGAGGATGCTTTCAACATCTCCATTCCTGCCGCTGCTGTGGACGAGCTTGCCGATATAACAGCGATTGCCCCGGATACGGCCAACATTTCCACCGCCAGAGGAATCAGCGCCACATCCAGCGCCAGGGTCGCTAAAGCCAATGCTGCAAACCCGACACCTGCTGCCGCAGCTCCGGCACCTGCCAGGGCTGCCCCTTCTGAAAACGCTGTCAAAGACGCGCCAAGGGATATCAGAGCCTCTGCCCCGCCTGTACTGTTCTCTACAATCTGTTCCAGTGCCACTGACATCACCATCAGCACGGCCGCTCCGATCAGAGCCGCCGCATTCACAACCAGCATCCCCGCTCCGACAACAATCAGTGCCGCTCCGAATGCCGCCAATGCTGCCGCGCCGGCAAGGAGCAGCGGGGAAAGCGCCCCGGCTGCCGCTCCAAACGCCAGGATCCCTGCTGCCAGAAGAGCCATGGCGATCTGAGCCGGCGCTCCGGCCTGAGCCAGCTGAATGGCCGCCTGGGCCAGAAGAAGCATCCCTGCCCCTGCCAGGAGCACTGCCGCTCCAAACGCAACCAATCCAACGGCCGCCGCTGACAGCATCGGTCCCAACACGGCCGCTATCGCCATAAATGCAGTCATTCCGACCAGCATCCCAGCCAGGACAGCAACTGCCATGCCTCCCTCCTGGGCCAGCTGTACCGCCGCGAATGACATGACCGCCATCCCGGCCGCTGCCATCAGGATCGCCGCTCCGAACGCGATCAGACCCGGAACTGCTGCCGCCAGCGTATTTCCCATGGTTCCGGCAATCGCCAGAAGCGCAATGATACCGACTTCCATGAGCGCAAGTCCGGCCAATGCCATCGGCCCGGCCTGGGCCAGCTGTACCGCCGCAAATGCCATGACGGCTACTCCGGCCGCTGCCATCAGGATTGCCGCTCCGAATGCGATCAGCCCCTGCTGATTTGCCTGGAGCTCCGGCCCCATCTTAGATGCCAGCACCAGGAAGCCTGCGATACCGGCTGCCATTACAGCAAGACCAAGC
>CATLCV010000204.1 GCA_949893755.1 uncultured Lachnospiraceae bacterium
ATGATTTTTTTTAAGAAGCTTTTCCAGGCTTTCATACTCGTGTTCTTGGAATGCCCTGACAATATACGTGGTTCCGTTTTTCTGAAAACAATCCCTGACCGGCACAATTCCTTGAAGGTTGCTCAATTGTGAAAGAATACTGCCTTCTTTCAGGAATATGTCCATCCCTTTTTGAAAAATTTCTTCCTCTCCAGAGTTCAGCGTAACCGTCCGGTCATATCTCGACTTTCTCGTCGCACAGCATACATCCCTCACATATATACAACCATCCTCTATCCATTGAAAGGATGGATAATACTCTTTCACTTCCACCTTGCAGCCCTGCTCCAGATCCCAGCCCAAATAAATGATTTCCGTAATTCTTTCCTCTAAAACCATTCCCAGCATATATCTGCCGTTTAATACCCTTCCCGGCATTAGATGATGAGGCTTTGCTTCATAGGCCCTGTTGTCAAAACCACAATAAGAACAACTTCCCTCTCCCTCATACTCCTTCATACATCTCATACAACGATTCGCTCTCATTTTTGTCACCCCGATTTTCTAATACTTCTCCTGATAACCAAATGAACACATTTTTATATATTCCCTATAGATAAACTATAATTAAATGTCACATATCCTCTTGCTTTTTCTACAATTCCTTACTACTCTGTTTTGTAATTTCTTTCAAAAGCATACTGAAATTATATCATTATAAAGTTATATTATCAACGTTTTTTCGACATATTGTGTATTACAGGTCATAGATAACTTCTTTCCTGGCTATCTCCAGATATTTCTTGAGCCTTCTCTTTTTTCTCCAGCTTTTCGTTTCCCGGTAATCCCTGCGCATGTCTTCATAAGACAGATCATCAATGATCTTCCCCTTTGTATAAAAAATCTTATGATACAGCAGATACCCTTTTTCGTCCCCCATTTCCGCCGCCTTATCCAAACACAGCCTTGCAAGCAACATATCTTTTTTACATATTTTTCCCTGAATAAAGATACATCCAAGTTTTCTGTACGCCGCACTGCTGCCGCTTAAAGCTTTCACCCACAGATTCCGTATTCTTTTCTCCATGCCGCATTCCTTCCCTTTCTTTTTATTAAGAACCATGCATGCTTTCTTTTGATATATCTAAGATAACAGAAGAAATGATAGAATTTTGTATTCTGTTTCCGGCATTCATGATTTGAATACTTCGAAATAAAACACGGTCATATAACCGCATTTTCGTTGACAAACGACTATATCCGAGTATAAAGTAAATGTATAAAGAGGTGGCTGGGTGAGTAATCAGGCAAGCACATCGGATATTGCGGCTTATCTTTTCGTTGGCAACAAGGAGGTGGCGTCGATGAGAAAATATTGTGATGAATGCAAAAAAGAAGTTGAGACAAAGATAATTACAAAGAGGGACGCATACAATGTGTGCGGAGAAACCATCGAGGTCGATGCACAGGTATTGGTGTGCGCAGAGTGTGGAGAAGAGTTTTATTCAGAGGAACTGGATAGTGCCACATTAGTCCGGGCATATAACGAATATCGCAGAAGGCACAAGCTTCTTCTCCCTGAAGAGATAAAGAAGATACGGGAACAGTATGGTCTTAGTCAGAGAAGCTTTGCCAAGTTATTGAACTGGGGTGACAAGACAATCTGCAGATATGAGAATGGGTCAATCCAGGATAAGGCTCATAATAGCCTGCTGCTTTTCCTACGCAAGCCAGAGAATATGAAGACGTATCTTACAGAGGAGAGTGTCAGATAAAGTGTGTAAGTTCTCTGAACTGCCACGATCGATTTTATCAAAATGCCAAAAGCCCGTAAAGGCTGAAACCCCTGCCTTGACTGGCTTCCGGCATTTTGATTTGGATAGTCAAGCAGCACAAAGGGAATTTTCAGACAACTTACTTACACACTTTATCTGACATACCCTTTTTGATATCTAAATGCCTTCAGACAACGGCCATTTCAAATCTTGAATCACATTCCCTCTTCTATCCTATCACACTCCAAAATACCATACCGGAACAAATGTTACATCCTGCCCGTCAAAAAGCAGGGTTGCCGCTCCCTCCTCCAAGCTGATCCGGATATTGTAGTCTTCCATTTCTATATTCCATATATCCGCATCGCTTTGCTTCCAAATGCTCCGTGCAATATCCTGGATCAGTATGGCATATAAATCCACCTCATCTACCGAAATCTCCGGTATCTGCAGATAGACACCGTAAGAAGCATCCTCAAGCTGATCTCCCGATTCCGGATAAACGATGTCTCCATCCTCTTCCTTAATAAAGGTTAGATACCTTGCTGTTTCCGGGTCGTACCAGTCCGGCATGGGAAGAAATTCCGGAGTATTCTTCATGGAAAATGCTGATCTCATCCACTTTTCCACATCTCCCTTTTCTAATATCGCAGTCATATTGTGAAGGTCTGCCTTCATTTCCGCCAGTAATTCTACCTGGCTTAACGCAGTCTCTTCCACCTGATCCAGACATTTGTTCGCATTCTTTTCCAAATCCGTTTCGCTGTCGTTCCATTGCAGGCCTTCCATACAAAGTACAGGATATTTCTCCGGCAGCTTTTCCCAATAAGCAGCCGCGTTCTTCTCATCATCTAATGTCACAAGAAGATAATTTGTTACAAGGCACTCATACTGGCACATATATGCAATATACTCTTTTTGAAGAGCAATTGCCTCCTGCATGAACTCGATATCCTTGGAAAGAAATACTCCTCCTTCCAGCATTTCTAATACCCGGTTTCTTACAAAGGTATGTTCGTCATTTACCTTTCCGGAAAGTGACTCAAATTCCATGGACTGAAAAGCGGTATCCGCGCCTGCCTTTGCCAAAACAGCATATTCCTCATCAGAAAGATCTTCTTCGGACATCGACAGCTCACTCAGGAAGCGCGCGGACGCAATACACGCAGTTCTCGCTTTTACCAGATCCCCCCAGTCACCCGTGTCCAGAAATTTTTCCGCATAATCCAAAGCCCATAATTCGCTTGTGTACATATCTTCCTGAACCTGCAGATAATCGGACCATACCTCCAGCAGATGGTCTGCGGCTGCCTCTTTTTCAGAATTTGAGCATGCGCTGAGCAAGAATCCATACACTGCCGCTGCCAAAATTAAGATCACTCTGCGCAATCGTTTTTTCATAATTCTTGATTCCTTTCGTTCTTATTTGATTTCTTCGTTCTTAATTACTCTCTACGCTCTTAATTGCATTCTTCGTCCTTAATTACTCTCTTCGTCCTTATTGATTTCTGCTATATATTTCTCCCTGAATTCTGATCTTGCCGCTGTCCATCTATCCTTATATTCCTCCAAAAGTTCTTCCTTGGAATTTCCATCGGCGTTCTCTTCGATCCGGTTTGTGATCCTGTTTTGATTCGGATAGTCTGTTTTTGCTGACAAATAGCGTGTGTATGCGTATTTGTCTTCCTCTAAGCCTTCTTCACCCATGATCTCTATTTCAGGTTCGATCAGTATTTTATAGCAGCACCCTGTGATATCCGCTCCGCACGCAGCGATCCGGCGAAAATCCTCAACACAGCTTTTTCCGTACTTCTCCCACCGGTTTGGATCGGCCTTTAGCAGTTCTATGATCTCCATACATTTTTGATATTCCTTCGCCTGTTCGGCAGGAACAGATGCGAGCTTCTCAAAAGCATCGGTATCCAGCGTTTTTTCGGACCAGGGCATTGCTTTTCCTGAATCCAGAAGCACCTCCTCAAACTTCTGCGCACGCTCTCCATAATCTATGGAAGTGTCATCCAGAGTTCTCTGAAATCCCATACGCACACGTTCATACTCACTCTCATTAATTTCCTCCTGCAGTAAGCAGTCTGATACTTCGATCACGCTCTCATATTGTCTTGCCGAATTTGCGTAAGCAGTAAACGCGATATCTAAAACATTTGCCGCAATATTCTCATCATACTTCTTTACTCCCCGGGTTGTATGAGAAGATTGATATGGCATATAGGCCCAATTCCAGGCAATTCCTGTAAATGCAACACAGCTTAGAACAGCAAGGCATGTTCTGATCCTCTTCCTCCAGATAAATTTCCGTTCAAAGCCCTGACATACCCCTGACAGATACTCTTCAATCAGCTGATGGGCTGCTCTGTATTTTCCATGTTCCTCACGAATGAGAAGCCCAAGCCTTCTCCAGAGAACGCCATGAACCACCATCCCATACCATTCCTCGGCGTTGTGGGCGTTGCCCCGAATATCAGACACATGCCCGATCCATTGCGGAAATACCGCCGTCATATCGCACGTTGGCAACCGGCGGTAACATTTTTCAATCAAAGGCAGCAGCTCCCTGTCGGAAAGCGCCGCTCCCTTTGCCTTTAGAAAATTTGCAATTTCCGGAAGGACATAATAAACCGCAGCCTCTGTAAGCCATTTTCTGGAAGCGTCGTCCGGAGTATCCCGGTTTTCTTTTTCCAGCATCCCCGACAAATATCTTGCGAGTAATTGCTGCCCTGGATTTTTCTCATGCAGATCAATCAATTGCTGCTTTTCTCCATCTAAAGCCGCTTTTATAAAAATCGACAGCATCATCGGAGTCCGCAGCAGTTGGAATACTTCTTTATTTTCCGGCGGCAGAATACCATTTTGGGCAAGTATGGACGTAACTTCTGATTCTTCAAGCTGTCTGAGTATAATTTCCGGAAAGTCCAGCCCTGTAACGGCACTGCGGCTGGTAATCAATATTCTCAATCCGGGCATCGCGGAAAGCTCCGAAAGTTCTTTCATCAGTAATGTCAGTTCCCCAACTGCTTCATTATATCCATCCAGCAGAAGCAAAACCTGCGGCCGTTCTCCCCAGCGTGTATGCAGCGGAGAAGCAAACAGTCGGAGCAGCTCGTGCTTTGCAGTTTCCATGCTGTCCGTCTCAGATCGGAATCTCAGATTTTCCAAAATTTTATTCTTGATATAATCACTGCCGCTATGATTCCATCCATATAATGAAATGTAAATCACCGCAGGCTCCGCGCCTGAATACTGCGGGCTTTGCAGGTATGCCATGCGGAGAAGCGCGGTCGTTTTTCCCATGCCTCCACCTCCAAGAAGGACGAAAGAATTCCCTTCCGCCGCGGCAAAGGGTTGGTACAGCTCAGACAACGTGACAGCCGTACCATCCTCCCGCTGACCCGCAATGGGGTAAACCGCCTCTTCCTCACAGATATATTCCAAAGCAGGATTCGCTTTCACCATATGCGCCACACTGCTCCGGCCCATTTCCCAGAGAGCCCAATGCGTGATCCCCTTTCCCTCGATCCGATCCTGGAGCTCTTCCAGATCCTGACGCATTGCAGATCCATTTCTGTATCTGCGGCTGCTGGACGGCGCCAGGCCCCGCCGCAAAATATGCCGCAGCATACTGATCACTGTGTCAGGCATCCCCTGTAAGCATTTTGCGTCAGACAGATCAGGAACGGTCTGGCGGGTCATCTGAAGGACCGTCAGGGCACGCCCTGTAATGCATCGGTAAAATACGGCTGTCAGGGAATAAATGTCCGTGGCAAATCCGATATACGGAATCCGACCCATCCTGATCTCGGGAGCCGTATATCCTTCCTTGGCGCTGTAATAAAAAGAGTTCCCGCTTTTGATCTCCTCCAACGTATGTACACTGTTATAGTCGATCAGGCTGAGCCGCTCTTTTTTCCCATCCCCGATCAAAAGAATATTATCCGGACTGATATCCAGATGCAGATATCCCGACTCATGAAACGCCTCCAGGACATTCAGTACACCTGCCATTCTTCTGATATGAACGGTAAGGGGCGTTTTCTCCGCTCCCGGCATGGCCAGTTCTTTATCCAGGCTTCTTCCGCCTGAAAAGCCCATAACCGAATACATGGTATGGTGCAGCGAAAATGTATTGATATGAAAATCCATCTCTCCCGGATGACTTCCCTGCAGCCGGATATGTACTTCATTTCCCCTGTTGAAGCTCATGCTGTGCAGACGCATGGTGTCTTTTCCATCTGCATCGAAACAGATCTCTTCCTGCTCATTCCGATAAACAGCGCCTTGGGGATGATACGGGAAAAGTTCTTTGATCAATACGCGATGGCGCAGCTCCGGCTGCTGCTGATCCGGATAGGAGCCCAAATAAACAATGGCATTTGAGCCTTTTCCTACGAATGATTCCACTGTACACTGCATTCCAGGGAAAGCCAGACGAGTGCCTTCTGACAGTAATCTTCTTCTATCCATATTCCTCTCCATTTCCATTTAAGGAGTTGCCGCAAATGCTTTTCAAGTTCTTATCTAAACCTTATGAAACGGCCGCATGGCCATAATGGGATGCCCTTGGGTATACAATATCATTCCTATCAATATGGATTTGAAATCAATTTCCTCATTCGTTATTTTCTTCCTCTGTACGCTCGCCGAACATCTCCTTAAAGACTCCCCGCATTCGGATATCCACATCAAACATATCCTCCACGCAAATACAGTACAGAATCAGCCAGTCAAACGGAGAGCGCGGATCCAGCGGCGCAAAGCCGCACAACAGCAGCATGTCATTCAGCCGGATATATAAATCCTCAAAAGCCTCATCCCTTGTCATGGCATCATCCATATCCTCGTACCAGTATTCCGGGATTGTTTCGCCATCCATGCCGTGATCTGTTTTGTTCTGAGCTTCTGCGCCGTCCTTTTCTTTTCTCTCCTCTGTCCAATAGTACTCCGGCAGTTCTCTCCAGTCTCTGCCCCGATCTGTGGCAAGAAACAGCAGGATCAAAACCTTGCGGGTCACATCTGTTTTTCTGGATTTCATTTTGGACAATGTTGTCTCATCCGGCCAGCTTGCACTGACACTTTCCTGAACCTTTGTAAACACAAGCCGCTCTTCCGCGGAAAGATCACGATCCTTTTTCTTTCCAAGCCGCTCTTTTTCTTTAGCATAAAGGATATTTTTTTCAAACAGGTATTCTCTCAGGATATCACGCATTGTAAAATGTTTTTCTTTGTGATCTTCTTCCATCCGCAAATTTTCTGACGGTGGATTTTCCAGCAGCTTCAGCCTGTCCATAAATTCCTGATAAGCGTGGTTATGGTATCTGCCAAGACGGCCTGCCGCATGCTCCAAATAGTCTGCCAGCTCCTCCTTGCTCTGCAGCGCGTCGATTTCTCTGCGGATAACAGGTGTAAAACTGTCCTCTGCTGGTTCCTTACCATCCTTTACGATCGAGATTTTTTTCATCATCTGCTCATTCAATTCCGCAGCTTCCTTATAGGACAGGCCATGCTGCAACGCAAAAATGTATACGATCTCATCTGGATTTCGATAATGCAGAGCTTCCTCTGAAACCATGGCAACAAACTGGTCAGCCTCTTCCATGGAAAGCTTTAAGATAAAACAAACTTCAATCGCATCCTGTTTTTTAATGGAATGGATGCTGCTGTTGTTCCCCAGCCAGCCTCTTACACGCCTTTCCACCGCGTCCTTTTTTCGGTTCGGGTCATTTTCCAGGAGCCCCTGGACCAATATTTTCCGTAAATCCTGTCCATGGCTGAATTTTTCTAACTTCTCACGGAGAGTACGCATTTTCGCTTCCTTTTCCAGATATTGCACCGCGTCCTGAATTGTGAAAAGATTGGATCTTGCTGAATTAAAAAATTCCTTAGATATCATTGTCATTTCTGATTCCATATATTTTCCTCACATGTCATTCATTTTTATTGTTTACTTTCTTCCGAATCCTTCCAGTATATCTGTCTTGATTTTTGACTAACCTAATCTGGATACACCCGAAAAGCTCGATACAAAAATATTACCATTCTGTGCACGAAGTTGTTCCTAAATGCCTAATAGCAGATTCGGCCGCAGTCGGATAGACGTCTTATGTATGGCGTTTAATATGGACTTCTCTTTTATAAATCCATTCGCTACAATCAAAGATGTATCAGTCCTAAGCGTAAATCCACTGTTGCTTTTTCTGCATACCAGGTTATTCAAAATCAGCAGTCCTATAGGAAAAGAAAGAGGTCATTTATGAAAGAATTTAACGCTCTGGAACGAATCCAGGAGCTCTGCCGGGAACGGAACTGGTCTTATTATCAGCTTTCTAAAGTAACCGGCATTGCGTATTCCACATTAAGTACCATGTTCAATAAGCAAAATATGCCTTCCCTCCCCACACTGCAGAGATTGTGTGACGGATTCGGTATTTCCATAACTGATTTTTTTGAACCTGACAGAAGCAGCAGCTCTCTGGCGCCTGACCAGGCAGAATGTCTTGCTCTTTTTACCGCGCTTTCTCCGGATGACAAAAAACTTGCCCTTGCTTACCTGAAAGGACTGGCAAAGGTTCTATAAAATAATGCCTTGTGAAACGGCCGCATGGCCATGATGGGATGCCCTTGGGTATGCCTGTCGAAGCCACTTCATTTCGGGGCAGTAATGCACCTGCTATTTCAGTAATTCCAACACCACATAGGTCCTTCTCCCCAGATCCTCCTCCAGCGGCACCCGCCAGGTCTGGTCCTTGACCTCCTTCGGAAGGTTATAGAGATTGATCACTTCCAGCCCTTTACCCTCATAATACTTCTGCAGATAATCCTTTTCCGCATGCACACTGCTGGACACGAAATAATTCTTGTGCATTCCGTCCTTGAACCGCATTTCCTGGGCAATATACTCGATCCAGCTCACAAAGGTTTTCAGATTGTAGTCGTTCAGCGAATATCCCACGAACAGAAATACATGGTCAATCAGCAAGGATTTTAAAAAGACCTCCATCAGGCGGTGTGTCTCGGAATAATAGAGGTAGTCTTCCTCTTTGAATACCAGCTTTTCTACCTGGTCAATATCCCCGTGCATCTTGATCAGGTATTGGTTCGCCGTGCCTTTGAGCAGCTCCCGGTCTTCGCGGATCACCTCGTAGTTGTCCGCGATCTGGTCCAGCAGCTTGTCGTAGTTGGTGGTCACGAGGTGCCTGGGATTCAGGGATACGATCAGTTCATCCAGGATATTGGACTTGGCGTCCACACAGATCAGATCCCGAAGAAGCTGGTAATAGTCGCTGTGGCCCTCACTTTCATCCATGCAGTAATAGTATTGGGGAATCCGTATGTATTCCTCCATCGCAAGCCGCTCTATAGATGGGTAACCGATCCGCTCCGCAAATGTCTGCACCATCTGTCCCCAGGTCGGCAGCCCGGAATTTCTGGATACCCCGGCTCCGACGAAGATGACCAGCTTTTGCCTGGCAAGCGCCTGTTTTAAGTCCTCGATTCTTTTATAAAATTCGTTCATGATACTTTGCTCCCTCACTAACCTTGTGATATGTAGTATACCTTATCTCAACAGCTTTTAACACCCCAATTTTTTTGTGTACTGCCCTTTGGAAAAGAAAAAAGATGGCCGCAGCCATCTTTTTCTTCCCCGCCGCAATTCTGTGCGCCGGAAATACTTCCTATACTCCTTATTCCTCTGTTACAAATACGAACTTCACTTCCCCATCCATATCATCAGAAATTCCCGAAAAATTCTTGTACGCTCTGGAGGCATCCAGCATCTCGTTCATTTTATCCAACAGATCTTCCACATCTCCGCCGAATGCGTCTACCAGCTTCTGGATCCCGTCTCTGTCAAACCGGATCATACCGTCGTTGAGCTCGGCCGCGCCGTCATCCAGCTGCTGTACGCCGTCAATCAGGGCACCGGAGCCAGACTGCAGGGTGTTCAAGCCATCCTTTAATGTCAAGGCGCCGTCGTTGAGCCTGGAGGCTCCAGAGGCCAGTTCGGAAGCTCCGGAGTTCAGCTCGGAGGCTCCGGAAGCTAATTCCGCCGCACCGGTGGCTGCAGTCCTGGCACCTTCATTGGCTTCGCCCATTTTTTCAGAAAGTTCAGTGCTTCCGGCATCCAGCTTCTGGGCGCCTGCGGATAACTGGTCAAGACCACTGGCAAGAGTCTTTTGACCGTCTACAAGCTGGGAGGTTCCGGCTTGGAACTGTGCTACACCGGCACCTACCTGAGCCATTAATCCATTTGACGAATCATTGACTGCTGCATCTAGAGCTGACGCACCGTCAGCCAATTGCTTAATTTGCTGTGAGCTTTAATAAAGTGCCTTTAATGAATGTGGCTGCCCTTGCATTTGGAGCATAGATATTCAGAATTGAGAGTTCCTCTTGGAGGATTTTACCTTTGATGAGCATGAAGTGTCCCTTAATACGTTTTCCCATTTTTCGATTTTTCGGTCCATGCAAAGATAGATTATATTTATTACTTTTGCACGGAAGTTCTTCGGCACGGCCACGGCCTGCCTCATCTGCGCGAAACCGGTTTTTATGGGAC
>CATLCV010000205.1 GCA_949893755.1 uncultured Lachnospiraceae bacterium
TATGAGGATGGATATGTTTCGATTCCAAATAAAGAACTGATGGGGCGTTTTGCGGATATGGTTCAGAGGGAGCCCTCCCTGGGAAATGTTTACCGCCTGACAAGGCAGTCCGGCCGGATGCTGATGGCGACGAAGGCCGGGGATACGAAAACGATGACGGAGATATTGCAGTTTGTACACAATACGGAGAGTCCGCTGCAGGTTTACAGCAATGAGGCGGAGCTGGCCTCGATCATCAAGTGGGCCTATCTGCAGGCAATCGATCATTATCGGATGGAGCGGGAGGATAAGGCGGGTGTGGGATATGTGGACTATATCTTTTATCCGTTCCGGCGGGAGGATGACGCGATCATTCTGGAATTGAAGGTGAACCATACCGCGGATGACGCGATCCGGCAGATCAAGGAGCGGCAGTATGCGCTCCGGTTTGAGGGAAAGATCGGAGAGAAGCCGGAGTATACGGGGCGGATTCTGGCGGTGGGGATCGCCTATGATAAGGATGACAGGACGAAACGGCATGAGTGCAAGGTGGAAGTGCTGCGGGAGAGAGTGAAATGAAATGCTGCTATTCACGGTGCTTTGCATTAGCTGAGCAGTTGAGATTGTGGTAAAATGTAATTAAGAAGTAGATAGAATATTGGGATTTAAACAAGGAGGCCCGGTGTTATGGATCAGATTAAGGATGAGCGGATGAAAAAAATGTTGGCTGAACTTGCAGAACTTTTACATCAGGCATATGGAAAACTGCTGAAAGAAGTGATACTTTATGGATCTGCAGCAAGAGGAACGCATACACGGGATTCGGATATTGATATTATGGTATTAGTAGATGGAGACGATGCAGAGCTTAGGGAGTATGACAAAATGCTCAGCGATGTATCTACAGATATGTCCCTTAAATATTTAAAGGTTTTTTCTATTATTGATATCAGTTATCAGGAATATTTGCAGTGGAAGCAGATTTTGCCTTTTTACAGGAATGTATCAGAGGAGGGGGTTGTGCTGTATGCCGTTTGATACGAATACATTGATTGATAGTGCTTATCGTATCCGGGAAAAATGCGATTATTCAGATTTCTTCATAGCATCGAAGGAGGATTCAGAAGTACAGTTAAACAATGCAAAAATGTTTCTTCATACAGTGAAAATATATTTAAAAAAGAAGGAACAGGGGAATTAGAAAAAAGAAGATGAAGTGTTGCGGGAGAGAAAAAATCATGAAATTCATACATTTATCGGACCTTCACATCGGAAAGCGGGTGAATGAGTTTTCCATGCTGGAGGACCAGAAGTATATATTGGCGCAGATCCTGGAGCTTGTGGAGGAGGAACGGGCCGATGGGGTGATCCTGGCGGGGGATCTGTATGACAAGCCGGTGCCCCCGGCGGAGGCGGTGCGGGTGCTGGATGTATTTTTGACCCGGCTGGCGGAGATGGGGGTGCCGGTCTTTGCGGTCAGCGGGAACCATGACTCGGCGGAGCGGGTGGCATTCGGCGCGCAGCTGTTTTCCAGCAGGGGCGTGTATCTGTCGCCGGTGTATGACGGGAAGGTGGAATCTATTTCGCTGGAGGATTCCTTCGGGGAGGTGCGGGTGTATCTGCTGCCCTTTGTGAAGCCGGCGGCGGTGCGGCATGTCTTTGAGGCGGAGGGGATCGAGAGCTATGAGGACGCGGTGCGGACGGCGGTGGAGCATATGGAGATCGACCCGTCTGTGCGAAATGTCCTGGCGGCCCATCAGTTTGTGACCGGGGCGGCCAGGTGCGAGTCGGAGGAGATCCTGGTGGGCGGACTGGATAACGTGGACGCGGCGGTATTTGACGGGTTTGACTATGTGGCGCTGGGGCATCTCCACAGCCCCCAGCATGTGGGCAGGGAGACGGTGCGCTATTGCGGGACTCCTTTGAAATATTCGTTTTCCGAGGCGGAGCAGGAAAAGTCAGTGACGGTGGCAGAGCTTAAGGAAAAGGGGAACGTGGAAATCCGGAGGATTCCGTTGAAGCCTCTGCGGGATATGCGGCGGATCCGGGGGACTTATATGGAGGTGACGGACCGGTCTTTTTATCAGGATACGAATACGGAGGATTATGTGCAGATCACGCTGACGGATGAGGAGGATGTGCCGGACGGACTGCAGAAGCTCCGGGTCATTTATCCGAATCTGATGCGGCTGGAATATGACAACAGGCGGACCCGGGAGAGCGGGGACGTGAACGGGGCCTGTGAGGTGGAGCAAAAGTCGGAGCTGGAATTGTTCGGGGAGTTCTATGAGCTGCAGAATAATCAGGCGATGAGCGGGAAGCAGGAGGCATTTGTCAGGGAATTGATCCGGAAGGTTCAGGAGAGAGGATAGCTTAAGCGTATGCGGAAAGCTTGCCGGCGGCGGGCTTTTTGCGTACCATTTACGGAAAAGAGGAAAGATTATGAGACCACAAAAGCTGACGATCAGTGCTTTCGGACCTTATGCAGGGAAAACGGAGATTGATTTTTCCAGGCTGGGGGACCGGGGGCTTTTTCTGATTACGGGAGATACGGGAGCGGGAAAGACCACGATATTTGACGCGATCGCGTTTGCGCTGTACGGGGAGGCCAGCGGAAATGTGCGGGAGGCGGGGATGTTCCGGAGCAAATATGCCGGGGAGGAGGTGCCCACCTTCGTGGAGCTGGAATTTGTTTACCGGGAAAAACGGTATCGGATCAGGCGGAATCCGGAGTATCTCCGGCCCAAGGGGCGGGGGACCGGGTATACGATGCAGAAGGCGGACGCGGAGCTGACCTTTTTTGACGGCAGGCAGCCGGTGACACGGACGCGGGAGGTGACCCGGGCGGTGGAGGAGGTGATCGGGCTGGATTACCGGCAGTTTACCCAGATCGCCATGATCGCCCAGGGGGATTTTCAGAAGCTTTTGCTGGCGGGGACCCAGGAACGGGGGGAAATCTTCCGGCAGATCTTTCATACCGGGCTGTACCAGGAGGTACAGAACCGGCTCCGGGACGCGGCGAAGGAACGGTGGAAGGAATATGACGAGATCCGCAGGAGCATCAGCCAGTATCTGTCAGGGGCGGTCTGTGAGGGCAGTCCGGAGATCAGTCTGGAGCTGGAAAGCCTGCGCAAGGTGAAGTTTGAAGGCAGGGTGGGGAGAGGTCTGGAGCTTCTCCAGGAGCTTTTGGAGCAGGACGAGGCGGCATTGGAGCAGATGGACGATCAGCTGTCCGGTCTGGATGAGAAGATCCAGCAGGAGGATCAGCTTCTGGGGAAGGCGGAGCATTTTCGGCAGACAGCGGTACTTCTGGAGGAAAAACGGGAAGCCCTGGAGGAGAAGCGGCAGGCTTTGGAGCAGGCCGGGGAGATCCGGGAGAAGGCTCTGCAGTCGGGGGCCGAGGAAGAGGAGCTGGCGGCCTTGATTCGGCAGGCCGAGGAAAATCTGGAAAGATACCATGCTATGGAAAAATTGCAGGAACAGATGGAACTGCAGGCGGTTCGGATTGCCGAGGAAGGGGAGAAACGGGAAAAGGCAGTGCTGCGCGTGGGAACCCTGAAGCTGGAGATCGGGGAAAAGAAGAGGGAGCAGGAAACGCTGGAAACCGCAGGAGAGGAGCGGGAGCGGCTTCTGCACCGGAAGGAAGGCATGGAAAAGCATCGGGAAGGACTGCATCGGCAGGGCGAGCAGTACCTGGATATCCAGGCGGAACGGGAGAAGTGTGAGGCGGCGAAGGAAAAGGCACTGACGCAGGAAAAGAATTTGACCGGGGAGCTGGAGGAGGCCGGGCAGCAGGCGGAGGCTTTGCGGGATCGGGACGCGGTGCTGGTGGGACTGACCGGGAGCCGGGAAAGGCTGGAGAAGGAGAAGGCGGAGCTGGAAGCGTGCCGCCGGGAATGGGATGAGGTCCGTGGGCAGCAGGAGAAGGCGGAGGAAACGCTGGCCGGACTGACGGAGCAGGAACGGGCATGGAAGGAAATGCTGGGGAAGCTTCGGGAAGAACTGCGGCCTTTGAAAAATGCGGAGAGCGAGGAGACGGAGTACCGGCACCGGGCGGAAAGACAGAAACAGGTGCTGGAGGATTTCCTGGGGCATGAAAAGCGCTGGAAGGGGTATGAGAAGAAACGGAAGAAGCAGCAGGAGAATTACGGGGCGGCTGTGGAGGAATGGGAACGGCTGCGGAATGCGTATTATGAGCTGGAGCAGAGATTTTTTGATGCCCAGGCGGGAATGCTGGCGGAGCATTTGAAGGAAGGGGAGAAGTGCCCGGTGTGCGGGGCGCTGCACCATCCGGAGCCGGCGGCACTGGCCGGGGAGGTGCCGGAGAAGAAAGAACTGGAGGAAAAGAAGCAGGAGCTGTCGAAGGCGGAGCGGAAGGTGGAGAAGCTCAGCGGGGAGATCCGGCATCTTTCGGAGCAGATGGAAGAGGCGGAAGGGGAGCTGAGGCGGCTCTGGGAGGGGGCGCTTCGGTTGTCTGGAACGATGACTGCCGGGATATTGGCTGAGATGCGGCAGGCCCTGCAAATGCATTTGGAAGAGCTGGAGAAGCTGCAGGAAGGGGCGAAGGAGAAAAAAGAGCGGTATGATGCCGGAATGCAGGAAGCGGAAGCGCTGGAAGGGCGTCTGGCGGAGCTTGGAGAGCAGGGGAAGGAGCTGCGGGCAGATGTGGATCTGCTGGCAGGGCGGAGTATGGCCTTGGGGAAGCAGATGGATGACAGGCTGGGCCGGATCGGGGAGGCGTGGACAGAGCAGGACGATGTTTCCGGCGCAGCGGATGGGAAACGGAAAGCTGCGCTGGAATCTGCATTATGCTGGCTGGCGGAACAGCTGGAAGAGATCTCGCTGCGGGAGCAGCAGGTGCAAAAGGAACTGGAACTGCGCGGCCGGCTGTTGGAAACGGTCCGGAAGCTGGAAAAGAAACTGGAAAAATGCCGGGAGATGATCCGGGGTCAGAGCAGCCGTCTGGAAATCCTGCAGTCCCGGCGCGGGGAAAACCGGAAGCAGATGGAAGGGCTTCTTCTTGCACCGGGGATGCCCTGGGGGGATTCTTATGGAAACGCGGCGGAAATGGGAGACCATGATCTGCTGCAGACGGTGAGCGGAGCGGGGCAGTTGCTGGATCTGGAGCTGGCTGATCTGGAGAGCGGGATCGCCGAAAATCAGAAAAATATAAAACGGAAAAAACATTTGGACAAAGCGATTCCGAAGCTGGAGGAGGAAATGCGCCGGGAAGAGGAAGAATCCGGCCGGACGGAGCTTCTTTTGACGCGGATGGACACGGAGCGGAAGCTCTGGAAGGAACAGAGAGATGATCTGGCAAAAATCCTGGGAGAGCAGACCAGGGAGGAAGCGGAAGAGAAGGCCGGGCAGCTCCGGGAGAAGCTGCATTTCCTGCAGAAGGAACGGGAAAGGGCGGAAGAGGATTTCCGGAGGTGCAGGGAAGAACTGACGGCGCTGCAGGCGGCAATCCAGGCGCTGGAAGGGCAGCAGCAGTCGGGGGAACCGCTGGCGGCAGAGGAAATTCTGGAGAGGAAGCAGCAGTGGACGGAGGAAAAGGCGCGGCTGTCCGGGAAACGGGCGGAGCGGTATGCGGCAGGAAAGAAAAACCGGGACATTTTTGAAGCGGTTTGTGACCGGCAGCAGACGATGATCGCTGTGGAGCAGGAATATGTATGGGTGAAGGCGCTGTCGGATACGGCAAACGGGACTCTGGCCGGGAAGCGGAAGATCGAGCTGGAAACCTTTATTCAGATGACGTATTTTGACCGGATCCTGCGCCGGGCGAACCTGCGGCTGATGACGATGAGCAGCGGGCAGTATGAACTGAAGCGGCAGGAGGACGGAGACAGCAAGCGGGAGAAGGCCGGGCTGGAGCTCAACGTGATCGATCATTATAACGGCACGGAGCGGAGCGTCAAGACGCTGTCCGGAGGGGAGTCCTTTCAGGCGTCTTTGTCCCTGGCGCTGGGATTGTCGGATGAGATCCAGTCCTGCGCGGGCGGGATCCGGCTGGACGCCATGTTTGTGGATGAGGGCTTCGGTTCCCTGGATGAGGAGGCTTTGAACCAGGCGGTGAAGGCGCTGGCAGGACTGACGGAAGGAAACCGCATGGTCGGGATCATTTCCCATGTGGCGGAGCTCAAAGAGCGGATCGAGCGGAAGATCGTGGTGACGAAGCTGCGGAGCCGGGATGGAGTCGGGAGCGCGGTGGAGGTGGATTGAGTAAACGGTAAAAAAGACGGTGTCGCATACAACATCGTCTTTTTTTGCGGCAATACTGTAGGGAAGGCAATAAACAGCAGCCCATATGGCGTGCGGATGCCGGCTCATTTCCCGCCCCGCAGGATCACATTTGCGGCGAACACTCCGTCCCCGTAAAGGAACCGGACATACCCGCCGTTTTTTTCACAGTGTGGCGGACGGCCTGCAGGCCCACACCTTCCCCCGGACGTTTGGCGGAGAGGAACACGCCATCCTTCTCCCGGACCGTCCCATCGTAGGTATTTTCCACGGACAGCAGTACCATGCGGCCGGAATGCCTTTGCAGTTGTAGAAGAGACAAAGAAGTATGAAAAGAACGGAACATTCAACCTGTCCACCACCGGAGGAAGCGGGGATGGCGAAGTGATTTACCGGGTTCTTGTAAATAACGGCATACTTATAGTAAACGGCAGCACGGCTGCCATCATCGGAGCCGGAACCGTGAGAGTCACTGCAATCAAAGCGGAAAGCAACAATTACAAAGAGGCAACGGCAACAGGGAATATTACGATAGAAAAAGCGCCTGCACCGGCTATTATTTATCCTACGGCGGCGGGCAGCATCACTTACGGGCAGAAATTATCCAACTGTGCCCTGACCGGAGGCAGTACGGAGTACGGGACATTTATATGGAAAGACGGCAGTACAGTGCCGGCTGAGGCGGCAGATACAGGAGCGAAAGGTGATAGAGGGGACCGTATAGGGGGAATTGCAGCAGGGATCGCAGTCATTGTTTTGAGTCTGGGCATTTACTTTATAGTGAAAAGAAAAAAAGGGGAAGAGGTATAGCTTATCAGCCGGGCAGATTCGATTGTAGAAGAAGCAGTTGATTTTATCATTTATATCGCATATAATGAAGAAAAGGAAGCGGGGGAGTACCAATGATAGAGACAAATTTAGCGCAGACAGTCGATGCGACAAATGACTCGGGTTCTGCATATGATACAAATGTAAAATATTTGCTTTCGGACAAGCAGATATTGTCGCGTATTTTGAAGTATACAATAGAAGAGTTCCGGGAGATGGACATTGAAGATATTATGGGCTGCATCGGCGATGATATCGAAATAGGCACAAGACCAGTTGATGCAGGGCTTTCCAATCTTGGACGTGTAAAAGAAACACTAACAGAGGATAACATTCCCGGAGAGGGAATCATTTATTATGATATTCGTTTCACAGCATACATTGAGGAAGCTGAGATAAAAATTCTGGTAAATCTTGAAGCACAGCGGTCATCAGACCATAGCAGGTTAGGATATCATCTGGAGAACAGGATCATATTCTATCTCGCAAGGATGATCTCAGCACAAAAGCAGACGGAATTTTTTCACAGTGATTTTGATAATCTGAAAAAAGTCCGAAGTATTTGGATTTGTATGGACAATGATGAAACAGAAGATTCCATTGAGGAAATTGGATTAGATAGAAAAACGGTTTTCGGGAATAAGAAAAATCAATACCCTACAGATCTGATGAAAGGCATTATTGTTAATATACGGAATGGAAAGAACGATGATCCCGGCGATGGCATAAAGAAATCTCAAAACGTATTGATATCTATGCTGGAAGAATTGCTTTCTGAGAAAGATGCTGTAGAAAAGAAACGTATATTGGCAGATGAATATGGAATGATAATGACCGCTGAATTAGAAGGGAGAATCCAGATTATGTGTAATTTGTCAGAGAATATTATAGAACGAGAAAGAATGGATATTATTGAAAAAATGATTAAAGCTAATGCAACGAAGAAGCAAATTATTTCTTATGGGTTTACGGAGGAGGAATATAAAAAAGCAGAAAGTGCATTCTATGCAAATGTTTAGGCGCAGATGTCAGTATTATAATAGAGGCAGGTTAAAGAAATCCAGTATTCTGGTTTATGTCTGATCAACCTGAGTTTTACAGTTTCGGCTCACAATCAGAAATATTAACATTTGTTAATCCCAGAAAAAATGGCACTTTCTGGGATTTTTTATTATTTCTTATTTACGTTATGCTCTGCTTGTGCTATAATAGTACGGAATGGAGGTTTTCCAAATGATCAGAAAAGATAAAAAAACGTTTAAGGATGGTTCTGTAAAAACTCAGATTCGTGTTACCGAAGGCTACCGCCCGTTTCCCAATTCTTCTCCTAAACAGCGTACAATAAAAAGTTTTGGTTATCTGGAGGACCAGGAAGATCAGGACGCTTTCTGGAAAGAAGTCCATGCCTGCAATGACAGCCTGAAAAAAAAGCGGGACCTGCGTATCGAAATCCCTGTATCTGAAATGATGTATACAGAAAATAACCGGCTGCTTAATTATGGATATAAATTTCTGGAATCCGTGTACCAGCTCCTGGATATTTCTACTTTTATAAATCAATACCAGGAATCCAGCGGCTTTCGCGGGAAGTATTCCCTTGACCAGATTTTTTCCTATCTCGTAATAGACCGTATCCTTTATCCATCATCCAAACGTGAGGCAGCTTCCCGTCTGTTTAATTATTATGGAATGGAAAATGATTTTGAACTCCCACAGGTTTACCGCGCCCTTGATCAGTTCGACGGATTCTTTTATGAACTCCAGCAATATATCCATGAAAAGGTGGAATCCATTGTTGGAAGGAAACTGGAGTATTCCTTTTATGATGTAACAAACTACTATACGGAAAAAGACTTCGCGGATCCGGATGAAACATACCGGGACAGGCATGGAAATCTGGTGACAGGTCCGGCCCTTGCGCAGAAAGGGGTCTCCAAAGAGCACCAGCTCACCCCCATCATCCAGATGGGACTATTTATAGATGGAAATGGAATCCCTGTCTGTATGGATATCTTCCGCGGCAACATGAGTGATTCGGATACTCTGAAAGAAAATCTGGATGGATTCAAAAAAGAGTACGGCGTAGCGAGAACCGTGGTTGTAGCTGACAAAGGAATGAATTGCTCCCATAACATTGATCTTTTATGCAGCCAGGGTGACGGCTATGTATTCTCACAGGTTCTCAAAGGGACCAAGGGCAAGCGTTACCAGAAAGAGCTGTTCGATCCGGAAGGGTGGATGCAAAACAAAGATGGTTCCTATAAATGGAAGCTGATTACAGAGGATTATAAAGGACATGACATTTCTTTCGAAATCGGCGAGAATGGAGAACGCATAGAAAAGAAAAAAGCCGTCAAACGCCAGCGAAAAATACTGCTCTATTGGTCAAAGGCTGATGCAGAAATGGCTGCTAAAAAGCGGGAGGAAAAGCTGCGTCGTGCAGAAAAATCCACAAAGAATAACGCCTACGGAATCGCCCATGGGAAAGACCGCTACGTCAAAGAAGAGGCCGTGATGAAAGAGACGGGAGAAGTTTTGGATAAAAAACAGATTGCGAAAGTCACAGTCGTAGATAAAGAAAAGGCAGAAAAAGATGCGAAATATGACGGATATTTTGCGATCATAACCAGCGAAATGGACTATGATGCAGAAAAAATACGAAAAGTCTACCATGGACTATGGAGGATCGAGGAATCCTTCCGGATCGTAAAAGGCGATTTTGATGCAAGGCCGATCTATCTGAATACGCGGCCTCACATCCGTGCGCATTTTCTGATCTGCTTTACGGCTTTAGTGATCATCCGTATGATCCAGCATTTTATGGGTGACAAAAGACTATCGGCGGAAAGGATTGCCGATGCATTGCGGGAAGCAAACTGCCTGATCGAAAAAGGCGGATATGTAAGGCTTCTTGATGTAGGAGGAAAAATAAAATATCAGGAGATTCCGGACAAAAAGACGGGAGAAATGGTTCCGACTTTAAAATTCAGTAATGAAGATCAGATTGCTTTGGACTACCGAAAGATACAGGAAACATTTGGAACAGAATTTTACTATGCTTATGCAAAGCAGGAAGACTTTAAAAGATTTTTTCAAGAGATGAAATTAATAGAAAGAGCATAACAGGGCTAAATCCTTGCAAAGCCTTTCATCTTGGGCAATGCAAGGATTTTTTGATTTGAAACTGTAAAACTCAGG
>CATLCV010000206.1 GCA_949893755.1 uncultured Lachnospiraceae bacterium
GTCTCCCAAAATATATGCAGGATGCATTGGAACGGAGAGAGACAGCCGCATAAGGGTATTTTGTGCACTAAAGTATTGATTTTTCAAGGTGCGAATCCCATTTTTGATGTGGGAAGTTTGAGTAATTAAACCAGTATCTGGGCGGCCTGGGATTCTTGATCACACAGGACTTCCCATCATTCATAAATTCATGAATCTTATTTTCCATCTTCGTTTTCTATGCCTTTCTTCTATATTCAGAAACTTTAACACCGATACGGAGTCAACACCTCTGCATATTCCTCTTTCCATTTCTCAATTTCCAGTAACAGTGGAGCCGCAAGGTCCAATACATAAATCCCGATTACCGACTTAGCGTCAATACAATAGCGGCCGCTGGATAATGTTACATTTCCATCCATCTTCTGGACAAGACCCGCAAATGTTTTAACATCATCTGTCGAATACAGGATGATATCCATCCTCTTCTTCATCTTACTCCCTCCAGTTCTTATCGCTATACATCTTTGACGGTCACTCTGGCATAAAGCCCTCTGTCTTTTCCCAAAAGCCATCCGTCCTCTGTCACGAAATACTCTCCCTTAAGCCGGATATCTTCAGATGAACTTCCTAGCTCCACTTGAATGACTCCTTTTTCCACTTTCCAGCGCATATCCCGGTCAAGAAATGCCATCTGGCTTCCCTGCACCTGAAAGGATACCCTCTTCTTCTCCCCTGGTTTTAAGGTAATGCGCTTAAAACCTGCCAGCTCCTTTACAGGTCTTGCCATACTCGCATAGATATCCGCGAGATAAAGCTGTACGACCTCATCGCCCTCTCGCTTTCCAACATTTTCCACATCCGCTTCTATCCTGACAGAACCAAAGGGGGAAATTTCCTTTTCTGAAATTCGGAGATCAGAGTATGCAAATTTTGTATAGGATAATCCATATCCGAAATAATATCTGGGCGTATGCGGAAGATCTACATAATTCGGGAACCCAATGCTTCCGGTCTGATGCCACTGCGAATTGTACGGATGATTATAGTAGACGGGAAGCTGTCCCGCATGATAAGCGGTTGTCACCGGCATTCTGCCTCCCGCATTATACGTACCAAGAAGTACATCCACGATCGCTTCTGCTCCTGCTTCAGACGGACTCCACGCCTCTAATATAGCATCCAGACATTCATCCGCCGTATCACTGGAGATCGGCCGGCCGTTAAAATGTATCCCGATCATTGGTTTCCCGAATGACTTTGCCTGTCTGATAAAGGAATCCTGGCATCCGGGCAGATTGATGTCGCTGGCGTCCACCCCTTCCCCCATAGAAGCCACAGAACACGTGCCGTGCTTGCCGCCAAGGGTCAGGATTGTTAAATCTGCCTCCTTTATTGCATTCAGCGCTTCCTCAAAACGGGATTCCTCTTCTCCGGCAATAAAATATCCGTATGAATATATCATTTCTGTATCCGGAAGTCTTTTCCGCAGTTCATCAAGAAGACTTCTGCATCCGGGCTTCTGCCGATGAAGAATTGCATCGAACTCTTCCGTCTCATCAGACTGTATATCAGTTCCGGGAACCCTAATGACGTCCTTTTCATCTACACTTCCATTATCATCCACCCCGGCAATTGAATTTGCGGCCGCAAAGGTGGATTCCATCATGCACAGATGAGTATAACCGCCAAAAAACTTTCTGGCGCTGTCCACATGAGGTCCGATCACAGCAATCTTTTTCACATCTTTCGCCATTGGAAGTACCCCGTTATTTTTCAGCAGCACGAGAGATTCTCTGGCAGACTGGAGGGAAATCTCATATGCTTTTCCATCCGCAAATATGTTCTCCAACTCCTCTCCCTGCAGGGCAAAAGGATGTTCGAACAATCCCATACGGAACTTTGCCGTAAGGACGCGGAGCACTGCCCTGTCAAGCAGCGCCATATCTGCTTTTCCCGTCCTGAACAGTTCCATAAACTTTTCTCCAAATCCGGCAGAAGACGGCATTTCAATATCCATTCCCGCTTCCAGGCAGCGAACCCCGGCCTCTTCCAGTGTTTCACAGACATGCTGGGAATGATGGACATTCCCCACCGCTCCATAATCGCTGACGCACAGCCCGTCAAATCCTATGCCTTCCCTCAAAAGCTCCGTGAGAAGCTGACGGGATGCAGAAGCCGGCTCTCCGTCAATCAGACAGTAACAAGGCATAACTCCAAGAAGACCGGACTCCCTGACTGCCGCCTGGAAAGGCTTTGCATATATTTCTTCAAGAAGTCTTGACGTCGTGCCGCTGGAAGCCCCGTGAATACCGCTTTCCGAATTATGAAAGGCTAAAAAATGCTTTGCCACGCTCTCTGCACGGCGTCCGCCCGTCACAGTTTTTTGTATTCCTCTGGTATAGGCGGCTCCAAGTGCAGAAGCTAACACTGGATCCTCTCCGTAAGTTTCGCCTTGCCGCCCAAGACGTGAATCTCTGGAAATATCCAGAACCGGAGCAAGTATATGGGTAATCCCACAGGCAGTCTCCTGTCTGCTGACGATTTCCGCGATTTCTTCTTCCAGTTCCGGATCAAAGCCCGCACCTCTTCCAATTCCTGCCGGAAAACTTGTGGCATCCTGAATAAACGCGCCGCATAACCCTTCCATATGGAAAATAGCCGGAATATGATGCCTGCTGTTTTCCATGATAATTTCCTGCACCTTCTTCTGCCAGTCAGCCGCCTCCCTAAGCGTTTCTATCCTCCGCATTTCCAGTGTACTCACTTCTCCGATGCCGTTCTTTGTCCATGCAGAAATCCTGTCATAATCAAGATAGCTGTTTTCAAAGGGGAATATACAGTTGATCTGCGCCACCTTCTCTTCCAGGCTCATTTCCGCAAGGAGCAGTCTGGCTCGTTCTTTTGGCCGTAGTGTGGTATCCAAATATTGCCTGTCCATCATCTTACCCATTTCCTTTCTGCTTTTTCATCTTACCTCTGTAATCCTGCCTTCCGTAATCCCGGCTTCATTAAAAGCATCTACCCTCACATAATAGTTCTGTCCTTCTACAAGAGCGCCTATCTTCTGTCGGTCTTTTCCAAAAATCATATAACTGTGGTATAGCTTCTCCGGCTCATGCCCCCATAAAATAGTATATCCCAGCGCATTTTCCCCATAGATCCTCACTTCCATATCAAGCCCCGTACTGCGGCTTACCTGATATTCCGGTATCTGCGGCTTCACTCCGTCTCCTATGCCAAATACCCGCAGGCCTGAGATACAGGGCTTCTGATGATATGGCACTTCCAGGATAGTCAGCCTGATATACTGCAAAGAGATTCCGTCTTCCATTACAACAAGATCATGCGGAAGGCTTGTCAGTGCTTTTGACTTATCCTCCAGAATAATCCAGTCCTTTCCGTTTTCTGAACCCTCTAACATCCAACGTGTCACCTGTGCCGCTTCTTCGATATAACGGGCATTATTTTCCCCCTGAAATGTTCCCGGCACTGGCATCTCTATCTTATCGTCTGCGAAATTCACCTGAACTGCATGTACATCGAAAGACTTTCCCAGATTCACACGAATCCACTGTCCGGCCTCATTCGAAGCCGCCTGCCACCATGTACGGACATTTTCGTCCACAACTTTCCCCGCTTCCTTTCCTTCTGTAAAGGAAGAACAGTCTGTCTCTTTTCCATAACTTAACAGATACCATTCCGGATGACGCCAAGGATTTTTCCGCAGCATTTCCACTGACATAGGCCAATCCCCATATCTCTGATTACAGAAAAGTTCTCCGACATGATCAAATCCGGCCGGCCAGATTCCCACCCGGCGCTCGAACAGATGATTCACGCTGATCCGCATGGTCGCCGTATGCCACCATGCGCCTTCCCGGTCTCTCATGGTAGAACCATGCCCCGCCCCCGGCAGGAAACCGCCCGGCTTGTAAGAAAACGGGTTATTCTTTGCAAGTGTAAAAGGTCCTAACGGAGCGTCCGCTATGTATACCCCATCCGCATACACATTGTATTCCGCACCAGGGCAGGCATACTGCAGATAATATTTTCCCTGATACTTCGTCATCCACGCGCCTTCTATATAGGGCATATTACAATCATGGTTTCCTGCTCCTGCCAACTCTATATCCTTCTCTGTCGGAACCATACAATGATCTTCCCCGCGACGCTCATAACCTACAGTAAACGGATGCCCGGCTACCAGTTCCTTTCGCTCTGTAAGAGGCTTCATGGTAGCCGCATCAAGCTCAACACCCCAGATTGGCGTTGTATTATCACAGCCCCAATAAAAATAAATCCTTCCGTCATCATCCGCAAACAGATTGGGATCCCAGAAATCAAAAGTACCGGTAATCTCCTCATAGGGACCGTTCAAAATATCTTTCGTGCGGTAAAAATTACAGTTTTCTCCACGCTTTGATGCAGAAAAATACACATACTCCCCAACCACCCTTACATCCGGCGCGTAATCGTAAAGCGGAAGATTATCTGGAAGCCTGTGGCACTCCCAGGAGGCCAGATTCTCCGATACCCATACTCCCAATGTCATGGAAGCAAATATATAGTATTTTCCCTTATAAAATATCATAGACGGATCCGCAGCCTCTCTGGAAACTTCTATTCCTTCTCCTGTCGTCTTTTTATTGAATTGATACCGATATTCCACATTCACCGGATTACAAAAATAATGCTGCTCCATACGATTTCAATCTTCTCCTTATTCCTGTTTATTTAATGCGTCCAGAACCTTCTCGTATACAGCACGGATTTCAGGCGCTGAACTGATTCCTTCTGCTAATGTCATTTTCTTTGCATATTCGATCATCGGATTTGCCATCAGTTCCGGCACCAGCTCATCCAACATCTGTTTCCCAAGCGGCTCTGCCATGATCTCTCCCAGTGTACTGTCAAGGCTGAACTTCTGTTCTTTCAGGCAGGTATCCGTATCATATTCATATACATATCTGCCCGATCCAACCTCCAGCGCACCCTCTTTCTCCGGCAGATAAACGGTTGCCGTCGTATTCGCAGGTATCTGCACCTTTACACATATTTTCCCATTCCGGCAGCTCCAGTCCGAGACAACCTTCCCATAGGGTGTCTCCAGCTCTGTCCGAGCTTCCTCGATTCCTCTTACAAACATTGGTTTTATATAAAATCTGTGATAACCTGCTTCCAATTGATTGATACCGCCGATTTTCCGATACATCCAATCGCCGATCGATCCATTGGCGTAATGATTCATAGAATTCAGACCCGGATGCTGCATCGTTCCGTCCGGCAAAATAGCGTCCCACCGCTCCCAGATGGTCGTAGCTCCCATTTTTACGGCATACAGCCAGGAAGGAAGGTCATCGCGCATGAACAGCAGAGACGCCATATCATGGGCGCCGCAGTCGGAAAGCGCATGACAGAGGTAAGGCGTTCCCACAAATCCTGTGGTAAGATGATTCTTATGATTCTCAATATTCGTAAGCAGCGCCTGCAGGATCCTCTCTCTATCCTTTTCTTTTGCCAGACCGAAATGCAGAGAAAGCACGCAGCCTGTCTGCGTCTCACTGACAATACGTCCTCTTGGGGTATAATATTCCTCCTGGAACGACACAAGTGTTTTCTCAAATAATGACGTATAGAACTGTGCCTCATCCTTTTTTCCAAGAACCTCCGCGGTCTGTGCCACAAGCTTCGTGACATACAGATAGCAGGCATTGGCAACCAGATAGACGTCTGTCGCGCCGACACTGCCGTCCCCCATTTCCCGGTCTAATGCCAGCCAGTCACCATACTGGTAGTTCGTCATCCACAAGCCGTTTTCATTCACCCGGTTATGGATATAGTCCACCCACTCATGCATACACTGCCAGTTTTCTTCCAGAATCCGCACATCCCCATAAGTCTGGTAAACGACCCATGGAATGATAACGGCCGCGTCGCTCCATGCGGCGGAACTGTTTGTCCCCTGAATATCCGGCACGATATGCGGCACACCGTTTTCCAAAGAAGACGCGGCGGCTACATCCCGCATCCATTTTGCGAAAAACAATGCCGTATTGCGGTTAAAGGCCGCTGTCCATGAAAATACCTGCGCATCCCCCATCCAGCCAAGACGTTCATCCCGCTGGGGACAATCGGTAGGAATATCAAAGAAATTCCCCCGAAGCCCCCATTCAATATTACTCTGCAGCCGGTTCACCGCCTCGTTCGAGCAATGGAACGCGCCTGTTTTTTTCATGTCTGTATGCATCACACATGCTGTAAACATATCCTCGGTCATAGATTCCACGCCTTCTACTGCTATATAGCGGAATCCGTGGAATGTAAAATGCGGCATCAAAACCTGTTCTTCCCCGTTCAGGATATAGGTGTCCAATGAAATGGCCGTGCGAAGCGTGTCCGGATAAAAATTCCCATCCTTATCCAGCACTTCTGCATGGCGGACTGTGATTTTCTGTCCTTTTTCTCCTTTGATCTTCAATTCCACAAGCCCGGTTAAGTTCTGCCCAAAATCCACCAGCCGGTTTCCTTTCGGATCCGTGAAAATCCTTTTCGGCGCAAGGCGCTCTGTTACCCGAACCGGTTCACTTTCCTGGGGAACCAGAACAGAAGAGTCAAATTCTACTTCCGATACGGTTCCCTCTTTCTGTTCAGGCGCAGCCGTATCAATGGTTTCTCCCATATAAATCTCACTGTACCGGATCTCACCGGTTTTTACTTTCCAGTCTGAATCCGTGGCAATCACATCCCGGCTTCCATCTGCATAAAAAATATGCAGTTCCGCAAAAGCCTCCACCCGGTCTCCATAGCGGTCCGGCTTACAGTCAAAGCTTAAAATCCCTTTATACCACCCGTTTCCGACCGTAATTTCCATCAGATTGTCTGACTCCAGATTGTCCGTCACATCATAGCACTGATATTGGAGCCGTTTATGATAGTCCGTCCATCCCGGCGCCATATAATCTTTTCCGACACGCCTTCCATTGATCGCCGCCTCATAGACACCATGAGCTGTCGCATAAAGATACGCTTTTACCACCGGCGCCGCCGCTTGAAACCGTTTATAAAATACCGGACACGCCGTTTCCTCCCTGTCAAAATCATGGGTAATCATTTTTGCATGTAAATGGGAAGCTTCGAAAATCCCTGTAGAAAATTCCGTGTCGGCGTCCGCCCTGTTTCCCTGATTATCCTCCACTGTGAGCCGTACCTGATACTCCTGTTCTTCGGCAAGCGGTTCTCCGGCATAGAGAACCAATACAGACTGGCTGCTTTCCTTTCGCCCGCTGTCCCACACGCTCCTTTCCCCGCAGAACACCTGCATCCGATATGCCGTCTGTATGACATTTTTCTCATCCGTTTCTATTTTCCATGAGAATCTCGGCTGCTTTACAGAAAGCCCAATCGGGCGTTTCCGATATTCCACTTCAAAATCATATAATTTCATTTTGATCTCCTTCTATTTTAAAATTTATACAGTTCCACCAGATAGCATACTGGCTCATTCATCATTTGCAATATTATTCTTTCGTCTCCATTCATCTCCTGATATGGCTGAAATGCACCGTTCTTAATGCTGCCAATTTCTATCTTCAGAAAATCTACGTTCTGGTTCTCTCCCGCTTTTGGATAAAACCGGAATCTGCTCATCATACCGATTATCAGAAACTTATGATTCTCCAGCTCAAAAATTACGCCTGCCGCAGCCGGGCAGCCCGCTGCTTTTGGAAAATACTCTATTTCAATATCATAATATTTGAACCTAAAATACGTTCCCTGTTCAAAATCCTTTCCCTGCAGATAGCTTTTCATCCTCCTGCTCCCCCGGTAATGCAGATAAAGGGGCTGAACTTCAAGAATCAGATGATAAGTCTTTGACAGCGCTTCTCTGGTTCCGGTCAGATCAAAGGACAACGGATCCAGTTTCAATGCTTCAATCATTTCTTCTGTCGGCGTCTGTGTCCTGTCTGAATCCTTTCCCAGATCTTCAATTCCAAAAGGAGAATAACAAATCGCATGATGCTCCATAAAGGCATAAAACGCATAAGAGGCTGTCACGGCATCTTTACGGATCTCCGGTCTGACAAGGGGGTTCCCCTCATAAGAGTATTCTTCCATAACCTCCGCGGCATAAGGCACATAAATATCCGGTGCTATCGTAAATAATGACGGTGCTGCAAGCTTCCATATCCTATGCATTTCTTTTACCGGTCCGCCAGATGGATAAGACCCCGGATACCAGGGAAACTGCTTAATCCATGTATTTACATAGCAGGGCAGGGGATATTCCCCACGCCCTGCAGCCGTAATCTTTTCAACCGCTTTTGCAAAATAGTATGCCATGAAAATTTCCTGTGCATCCTCGCCAAAGGTCTCTCTCCATGTTTCATATGATCTGTTCGTATTTTTTTGCTTCAGACAATATGCAGACGGACTGTCTTCCCACTCTTTCACAACTTTCGCAAGTTCTTCTGGCAGCGGCTGTTCAAATTTCTCCCTTGCTTTTGGGCTATAGTCACAGGATGAACCCAGAAGTCCCAGTTCATTTTCTACCTGTATCATGATGACGGTTGATTCTTCTGCATCTACCCATCGAACATGCGCCATTACCTGCCGGAATGCTTCAGCATCTTTTGCAACTGCCGCATCACAGAATGGGGAAATCGTATTCATCCTTTCACCTGTTACCTTTTCCGCCCGGAAATAACGTTTCGTATCCTGTTTCATCCAGTTCGGCACGTACATGGATTCCGCATTTTTCCATAAACCGAACCACAGAAGAATCAAATGCATCCCATGGATTCTCGCCTGCCGGATCAATCCGTCTAAAAGTGAAAAATCAAAGGCTCCTTCTACAGGTTCTATGCGATTCCAATATAAAGGAACAACAAGAGTATTCAGATTCAGACCTTTCAGGTTCGGCCAGACCTTTTTCTCCATATAATCCAGGCTTTCCGCACTGGAATTGTGTATTTCCCCGGCCAGGGCAAAAAATGGCCTTTCTTTTACATATAACGTTGGGATTCCCTGTTCCATCCCTATTCTTGGAATTGCATTCATCTGCTTTTCGAATCTCCTTATACTTTATTTCCCAGATTTTATTTTTCAGAAGCTTTCGCACTTCTCCGTGCCGCCACCTCGGCGCGCATTCCCGGCAATTTCTTCTCCAGATCAAACTTCATGAAGATAAAGAACATCAGAAGGTTGATCACTACCGGAAGATAATTAGAGAATCCATAAATGGAATATCTCATGGACGCGCTTGCCACTTCAAGCGTCGCGTCATAAGAACCAAGTACCAGAAACAGGCTGAGCAAAAGAGAACCTGCGCCATTTCCCACTTTATTTCCAAAACCAATGGCTCCCGAAGAGGTTGCCACAAGGGTCTTATCATATTTCCACTCGTTATAATCCACCGCCATCGCCAACAGAACACCATACAGACACATCAGCGGAATCTGAACAAAACTTCCAATCAATCCTGTCACTGCATAAACCATAAAATTTGTCGGAACAAGACAGCGTACCGCTGCAGGTATCGCCGCGCCGATTAGGCCGACCTGTATGGTTTTTGTCACTCCAAGCTTTGCAATGATCGGTTTGGATAATGCAAATCCAATAACCGTCGCCAGCATTCCTGCAGCGCCCAAAATTCCGACAAGGTTATCATTTCCAAAAATCCATTTACAATAGTATGTTCCCGATGCCCCTGTAATTGCGTTTGTAATCGCTGTGATCAGATTGAACAGCAGTACGATCACCCAATATTTATTATGAAGCAGCATCGTCATTGCGTCTATAAATGGAACAGCCTCTTCCTCCGGCTGCTGTTCTCCGTTATTTGCTTCTCCCTCAATATCGGAAATAAACACTGCCTTTCGTCCATTGTTATAGCATATGAGAAAGAGCAAGAGAACAATTATACCTAAAACCACGCCGTATTTTATCCAGGCGCTCTGTGTCCCGCCCAGCATATTCGTCACTGGAATCGTTGCGATGGAAATGATCATGCCCGCGCCATAATTGCCCACTGCACGAAATACCCCCATGCTTCCACGTTCACTCTGACTGTTTGTCCTCACCACCATAACCGCCGAAAATGGAGTTGCGATCATTGTATAAATAACTGCTGTCAGTAAAAGGTTCGTAACCAAAGCATAGATCAACGCCGGCATCTGCCCTGCCTGAATCGGTACGGTAAACATCAGTATCATAATCGCGGCAGCCGGAACCGCCATACGAAACATCCATTGATAATACTT
>CATLCV010000207.1 GCA_949893755.1 uncultured Lachnospiraceae bacterium
GCGTTACAACGTGCTCTGTAGTATGCTGGCGTCTCTGAAAATAAGAATACACCCATTTAGTCTATATGGAAATATGGAATCGAGGCTTTCGTCATCATTTGTGCCGCCGCAGGCGGTATGGTAACAAATTTGAAAACACATAGTATAAAAATGCGCTTCAGAAGAAAAAGGTCTGAAGCGCATTTCACTGTATACAAATTGTGTTAGATTCTGTCTGTTTTCAAAGGAGATTTATGCCTCATTTCCCGCACGCATTTTCTCCAGGTCGCGCTCGCAGTGGTAGAACAGGAACAGGACCACGAAGATGACCGCAACCATGATCAGCGGCAGCCAGTTATACATAAAGTTGATCGCTGTAGTAACGCTCTCCGGCTGACGCAGGCCCTGCGCGTCCAGAGTTCCGTCCATGCCTGCCGCGTTCAGCACCCATCCGAATACTGCGGTTCCCAGTCCCAGACCGATCTTCTGCGCCGCGGAGATCCCAGCGTTGCCCATGCCTACGGTGTCGATCCCTGATTTCATTGTGCCGTATGTCACCGTATCCGCAACCATCCCCAGAGCCATTCCACCTGCCATTCCGACGCCGCAGCCCTTCAGGACATTACAGATGATCATAACTGTAGTATTGGAACCTCCCAGCAGGCCGAATCCCAGGAATCCGAGTCCCATCGTAGCCATACCTGCATTGTAAATGGCTGTCTTGCCGAATTTTTTCATGAAGATCGGTGTCGCAAACATGATCGCAAACTGCGCAATCGAAATGGAGTTGGATATCCAGCCGTACTGCCCCATGTCATAGAGCACATACTGACAGTAGAATACATTTCCCATTGCATACATAATGATCACGAAGAATACCACAAAGTTTGCGATCGTCAGCATGACCCAGTATTTGTTGGTCAGCAGGGCCTTCACCGTTGCCATGATATTTTCATTGTCTTTCTTTTCTTCCTGCTTTTCCCTGCCGGAATTACCCTGGTCTGTCACACGTTCCTTCGTACTGAATACACAGAAGAAAGATACCAGGACCATGACAGAGCAGTAGATCAGCATCGTGATCGTAAATGCACGCTGGGTGTAAAGTGTCTCCGTGCTGCTGGTAAATTTTCCAAGCAGGGTCACAAAGGTGGAGTTGACCACTACATTTCCCAATGTCTGGAAAATCTGCTGGATATTTCCCAAAAATCCGCGCTCATAGGCATTGGCTGTGACCAGGGAAACCATGGAATAGTAGGGAACCAGCATACCGGTCAGGCACACCGCATTCACGATATTGTACATGAGAAATACATAGACATACTGTGCCATCTCCGGCAGCCCCTGAGGTACATAAAACAGCAGGACTGTCGTAACCGCAAACGGGATGCACATCCTTGCCAGCCACGCGCGGCCTTTTCCGAGCTTTGATCTTGTACGGTCTACCATTCTTCCGACGATCAGGTCTGATATACCGTCAAATACCTTGGATACTGCAAAGATTGTCGCAATGATCCCCGTGTTCAGTCCGACTGCGGAGGTGAAATAAATGGTCAGGAAGGAACCGATGATCCCGTTGATCATATTGAAAGCAAAGCCTCCTGTACCATATCCAATTCGTTCGCCCCAACCTAAGCCGGCTTCCGGATCGTTGTGTTTTGTCGCAAAGTTGATCATTTTTTCTCTCTCCTTTTTCTTGTGATTCTCATTTCTTATATGGTTATTATAAGCATGGCAGAATGCACCGACAATAACGCACAGCGACATGGGCTTTAACCTGAGCGGACATCGTTACATGTTCAAGTTTATCACAATCTATGTATCTGTTTGAGTCAAAAATAAAAAGGCAGGAAACTCCCGCCTTTGCTTCAATGCTGCACATCCCCCATATTTTCGCGCATCATCCGCTCAAACATCGGCCTCATATGCTTCGCCAATAACGGGATCAGCCTGGCATCGTGGTTGCGGCGTACCTGTGTATTCTTACAGAATATCATCGTATGCTCCTCTCCCGGGGAGCTTGCCGGCCAATGCGGGATTCCTGCATGGTTGGGATTTCCGGTCCTGGCAAACGCGATCACGCTGTCAAAGATCTGGGCTTCCAGCTTTGTCACACCCTCCTCCTGGGTGGAAGGAACCATCTCGGTATTATGGAACACATACGGAACATCCGCACAGTGCCATGGCACGCTCCCGCCATAAATCGGCAGATCCTGATTGAACAGATAGGAATAGGTACACTGGTTTCCGGCGCTGCGCTGCCGGATAAACTGCTGCGTGGGCAGACGGAACAAAAAGTCCAGCTTCAGCAGGTCCGCCGGATTTCTCTCCGGGTATGCTTCTGTAAATAAGGGAAGCAGTTCTGCTGCCGCCTCCTCTCCAACCGTCTCTTTTACGATCTTGGCGCCCTCTTCCATGGTCAGCTCTTCTCCATGATATGGCGTCGGGATAAATCCTGAGAATTCTCCGTACACGGTGCCTGCCAGCAACGGAATCTGCGCCGTTTCCTCACGGAATCCATTTTCGTCGGGAGTCCCCCTGTAAAATGCATTCGGACAGGGTGTACAGCCTGTATATTTCCCGGCAGCGGCAAATTCCGGCTTTACTCGCCGGTATGCCTCTGCCAGCCTGTCATAGGGTACGGTTTCCAATTCGTGAATGTCGCCGTCGATCCCCAGCTCGGCCATCAATGCGATGGCAAGCTCCTCCCCGTCGCCTTTGCTGTCTGCCAGAAGCGGTCCGATGACACCGCTCATGTTGATCCCCTTTGCGAATAATCCGTCTGCCGCGGGAGTCTGCAGCAGCGTGGTGATCTTCGCTCCGCCGCCGGACTGCCCGAACAGCGTCACATTATCCGGGTCACCGCCAAACCCTGCGATGTTTTCCTGAATCCACCGCAGAGCCGCAATGATATCGTCTGTTCCCGCATTTCCTGAATTCGCATATTCTTCTCCATAGGCCGACAGATCGCAGTATCCCAGGATATTCAGCCGGTGATTGATGGACACCACGACCACCTGCCCGATCCGGCACATATTTTCTCCCTCATATGCAATATGCTCGATCGCGGAGCCGGACTCGAATCCGCCGCCGTGCAGCCACACCAGAACCGGGCGCTTTTCCCCGTCGCAGGCGGGAGTCCACACATTCAGATTCTGGCAGTCTTCATTCATCACCCAGTACCTGTGGGGTACGTTCAATTCCCCGTTTGGTTTCGGCAGTTCCAAAAGAGGACAGACATAGCCATAGTTGACGGTCTCCAGGACGCCTTCCCACGGCTCTATCGGCTCCGGCGCGTGGAAACGCTTCGCCTTCGCGTAGGGAATGCCTTTGAAGATCGTGATACCGTCATAGACGTACCCCCTGACCTTTCCCTGTTTTGTGTCTGCAACTGCTGTGTTTGGATCACATGCAAAATAATGTACCATAATTTTTTCCTCCTCTTATTCATATGATTATAACATTTTCACTTTCTATTTACCACAAAAATATGGATTACATCAACCGGCGCGCCCCTCCGACAAACGTTTTATACCGTTCATCATAATACCTTCACACATTATCAGGTTGACAGCTGGAGATATATCTCATATAATAAAATTGAATTTATATTTAGGAAGGTGGAATACAAATAAGTGTTTACCGTTGAGTTCTATGAAACCGAAAGTGGCCAAAAACCGGTTCTGGATTTTATGTTGTCTCTCGATCCAAAGCTGCGTGCAAAAATGGGTGCTTTGATGGAATTGCTTGCAGAAAAAGGAAATGAACTTCGAATGCCTTATACTGAACATATTGATGATGGAATTTTTGAATTGCGTGCTATACAAGGGAATAATATTTCCAGAGCTTTATTTTTCTTCTATGCAGGTCAGAGAATCATTATTACAAATGGCTTTATCAAAAAACAACAGAAAACCCCTGCAAGAGAAATTCAGCTTGCAAAAGCAAGAAGAAAAGATTTTTATCGTATGGAAAATAGGAGGTGAAAAATTATGATGACTTTAGATGAATTTATGGAGGATCAGATGAAAGATCCGGAATTTGCAAAAGCATATGAAGAGATTCAGCCTGAAATGAGTGTGGTCCGCGCCATTGTTGAGGCCAGAACATCTCAAAATCTCACACAAAAAGAACTCTCTGAACGCACCGGGATTGCTCAGACGGAGATCAGCAAGCTGGAGAAAGGAACCAGAAATCCTTCCATCAAACTTCTTCAAAGACTGGCCGACGGCATGGGAATGGTTTTGAATATCTCTTTCACTCCAAAAAAGGGCCTTTAACCTGCGGATTATTTATAGATACTAATGTCAAAGCCACAGACTTGTTTCTTTCGAAGTCTGCGGCTTTCCGTCCTTTTTCTGTTAAATTTTTTTCTCTAAATCACATTTGTCCCCGGTTTCAGCTCTCTGCTGTCCCCGTCCGTCCCGATCCATGTTCCGTTCATTCCCTCCGGAAGCGAGATCTCCCCGTGTATCTGTCCGTCCGCATAAGTATAGCAAAATCCGATCCTGCCATACTCTGTCGCGATCTCTCCTTCCAGATCCGATAACAGCCCTTCCATATGCGGCCAAATGACTACGGTTTCCGGATGGCCGGTCTCCCTGCGCACTCCGGCGATCACATGGAGCAGTTCATAAATCGGCAGGGCGCTCCAGCCGTGGCATTCGCTCCGGGAATCCACCGGGGTCTCCGGGCAGGTCGTGCAGTGCTCCTCCAGCAGGCGGATCCACTGCTCCATCCGGCTGTACGTCAGCTCATAACAGCCGGCCCTCTCACAGGCCCGGAAGAGTTCGAAACAGGTAGAAAAACCGCACTGCAGTACATCCGGCTCCTCAAAGGTCCTGCGCAGAAGCTCTGCAGCTTCCCTGCCGGATATCATGCCGTTTAGCACCGCCCAGCTTTGGGCATGCTGTGTAAATTCCGGATAGGAGGGCCCCTCCCGGTACATGTTCCTGTCCTCGTCCCAGCACAAAGCCTGGATCCGGTCTGTGATATGCTTCTGCCGTTCCCGGTATTCCTCCGCCGTCCCCGGCCTTCCGGTATTCTCATAGATCTCCGCGCCGTCCAGAAGTGCTTTCCCGTACATCAGGTTGAGGATCGTCGATGGGCCGCAGGCCGCGGCCCCGGGGCGCCCCTGGGTGTCATGCCAGCTTTCCTGCCAGTCCACAAAATCCCAATAGCCCAGATTTTCTACAAGTCCCTGCGCCCCCACATGCCTGTCATAGTATTCCAATATCGCGTCCACATCGGAACGGTATTGTTTCAGCAGGCCGGAATCTCCGGTACGTTTATAATACTCCAGCAGCATAAAAATATAGTGAAGTGAAAATGTGCTGATGACCTGCTTCGGATTTGCCGGAGCATGCCCCTGGATCAGCCCCATGGGCAGCATGGAGTCATGAAAATCCGAGAGCGCCTTCCTGGCCAGTGCGGTGTCCTGGCTGCACCCATAGGTAAACAGCGCCTGCAGCCGGGTATCCATGGGGTACTGCATCTGCTCCCAGAACGGACAGTCCATGTAGGCATCCGTCATACATGCCTGCAGCGTGCGGACGCACATGGCATAGACCGGTTCCACCCATGGAGCGCCGGAGCGAATGTAAGCCCCCGGCTCCAGCGGATAGCCGGTGGCAAGATACCGGGGGCGGTGGAACACAAGCGCTTCCTCATTGGTGTGGATCTCCACCTGCAGAAACCGCATGGTCCGATACCAGAACGGCTCATAGAGCAGATCGGATCCATCCGCAATGATGGTATCTTTTTGTCCGTTGTCTCCGATCTCTCCGTTTTGGTAATCGTCCCGCCTGACCTCATCCCTGCCCTTCGTAAATTTTTCAAAATAGGTAAATGTGATTTCCGCTCCCGCACCCCCGGATATGTGATATTGGAAATATCCGTTGAATAATGTATCCCCTTCAAATAACAATCTCCGCTGTTCATAAGGTCCTATGGCAGCAGACTCATGTTCTCCAAAAGCAGACGTCCCCAATTCTCTGGATAACGTTCCTGGAATTTCATAGAGCAGCGGGATCGGGCGTTCCTCCAGTGCGAAGGTTTTCTGCAGGCCGTACAGCGCTTCCGGCCCCGGCGCCGCTGTCTCCAGCTTTTCGCCTGCTCTCCACTGCCTGTCGTCAAAATCCATGCATTTCCAGTCCGGCAGCGTTTTTCTAAAATCAATGTGCTCCGTCACTGCTCCCAGATTGTCATTGACCCCCGGCTGTCCCACCAGATACCAGGTATGATCCAGCCAGACCTTCCAGTCCGCCCGGCCTGTGGTCACATCCGCCAGCCGGCTGCCGGCTCTGTCCCGCACGGTTCCTTCCACGGCCAGGCGGTGTCCTGCCGGAAGGGCTTCCACGCTGAACAGCGGCAGCCGGTGATCTCCTTTCCATCCGCTGGTATACATGCTGTCGCAGAGCAGAACCTGCACCGCAAACACATTGACGCCGTTTTTCAGGTAACGGCCCGCATCCACGGTGTCATAATAATGCCTGTACGCACTGCTGCGGCATGGGCCGGATAGCACCGGCCGCTCATTGATCCAGAGCCGGTATCTGGAATTAGCCGAAATATCCATGACCAGCTCCGCAGGCTCTTCCAACTCTATTTTCAGACGGTAAAGGGCAAACCGCCCGTTCATATCCCCCTGGTAAATCTGTTTTTCCTCAATCTCTGCTCTTGGAACCCCAAGCCAGCTTGCTTCCTTCCACATAATCCTGCTCCTGTCGATTTCTTATTTTTCTATCTCCATACGGGAAACCGTGACTGCCAGAATCCTTCTCCGGCAGCCACGTATCGTCTGTTCCATAAGTTTTCACCCTCTGAGAAACGTCCCGATCTCCTTCATCGCCTCTTCCGTCTCCGGCAGCGGGAAAATGCAGAAGCTGTGGAACATCCCTTCCCACACCCTGACGGTGATATCCACGCCGGCCTCCTCGCAAAGCCGTTTGAGTTCCATACTGTCATCGAACAGTACCTCCTCCGTACCCACATTGACCAGCATGGGCGGGAAACCTTGAAAGCTGCCCCGGATCGGGGAAGCATATGGCTGCTTCTCATCCTCCTTTGTAAAAAACCTGCTCGCCGCGTCTCCCCGCACCAGCGGGTCTCTGTCGTCCCTGGATGTTCTCGACGGCAGGGAATTGGTCACGTCTATGACCGGACTGAAGGGACAGATCCTGCCCGGCAGCGGCTGGCCGTGATCATTGAGATACATGGTCGCGGCGATGGTCAGATTCGCTCCCGCGGACTCCCCGAAGATCCGGATATTTTCCGGGCGGTAGCCTTTCTTTTCCAGCCAGTGGAAGGCAGACACGCAGTCCTCCAGCGCCGCCGGGTACATGGCCTCCGGCCACTGCCTGTAGCTCACCGCAAACGCGTCCATGCCCGAGGCCAACGCCACCTGGCTGCAGCAATTTCTTCTGGAGATCACCGACCCGGTCTCAAAACCGCCGCCGAAAATAAACAGAACGATCTTTTCCTCACTTTTTCCCGGTGTCAGATTATGGTGGAACTCTCCCTGGACACTGCCCTCATGGATCTGCTCGATCCGGATTCCCTCCGGCAGAGGCGCGCTGTTCATCTGTGTATTCAGATTTTCCCGAAGCTCCACCGTCTCCTCCGGCGATAAATTCTGCCCCCTGGATGCCTCTTTCCCTTTGCGGAGCACTTCCATAATTTCCTGTGCCTGTCTGCTGATCATTTTCTTTTTACTCCTTTCCTATGCTTTCACTGGTTTTCGCATTCTCCTGTTTGCTTCTGTTTAAACTGTATCACATATACGCCGCGCCGTCTGTTTTTATCTTGTCTTTCTTTGCGATATGTTGACAACTTCCTGCAAAAAAACTATACTCAAAAATAAAACCTCGTACAGCACTGTACCAGGAATCAGGGATAGGGAGGAGCTTCCATGCGCAATTATGTATTTTTTCTGGATAAACTCAGTGAACTGGGGCGGGCAGAGATCACCTGCTACTCCCACAGGCAATGTTGGGATCTGCGTACACACACCGGTTATAATCCGCTTCGTGAAAATGCGGACCTGAGGGACCGGCTGATCGATATGACATTAAAGCGTCCCCATATCCCGGCTCTGATCCGGGATACACATGATGCGCTTTTCGCCGCGATCCTGTGGGAAGACGCGCCGGTTTTTGATCCGGGGGCAGAAGCAGCACGCCCTGCCACAGAAGAAGAAAAACAGGATCCGGATTTCTGGACATGGTTCCTGATCGGTCCTGTAGTCCTGCATTCCCTGGATCCGATGGAACTGCACCAGTATTACCGCAGTTATACCAACGATCCCATTACGGAAAAACATCCGCCTGTGCTGTCCTTTGCACGATTCCTCAGCATGCTCCAGATCGCGGCCATGGTTCTTGATAAGCGCACCGACGAGGAAGAGATCATCCGTGAAAACCATCTGGATGCCGGAATCGGCGCCGGACTGACTGAGGATCAGGTCCGTTTTAGCCTGCGTCAGGAGGAAGAAGAGATTGCACATCATACCTTTTCCGAAGAGCAGGCCCTATTAAATTATGTCCGGGAGGGCAATGCGGAGGAAGCGCTGCATCTGAATATGCGTCTTGACCAGCAGCTCGGCCAGATGTCGCAGAACCGGATCCTGCAGTGGCGGAAGCTGGTGACGGTTGCCGTCGCGCTTGTTTCACGTGCTGCGATCGACGGTGGAGTTTCCCCGGCGGAGGCTTATAAGCTCAGTGATTACTATCTGCAGAAAAGCGATGCCTGCATAGACGTACCGGCGCTGATCGCATGCCGCAACCAGGCGGTCAAAGACTTCTGCGGGCGGGTGACTGCACAGAGAGAACGCAGCCAGTGCAGCTTCTATGTCCAGAAATGCTGCGAATATGTCTATCAGCATTACCGGGAAAAGATCCTTCTGGAGGAGATCGCGGCCGATCTCCATATCAGTCCCACCTATCTTTCCAGGATCTTTTCCAGGGAAATGAAGGTCCGGCTGCAGGAATACATTGCCCGGTTCCGGGTGGAGCGGGCGGCAAACCTGTTGAAATACTCCAATGAATCCATCGCGAATATCGGGGATTATGTCGGATTTCCGTCACAGAGTTATTTTGGCAATATGTTTAAAAAATATATGGGGATGACCCCCGGGCAGTACCGGGAGAAGCATCAGAGCAATGCCTTTTCGTGACGGCTTTTCGCAGTGCGCCATTTGCTGCAAAATCCCTTCCTACAGGCTCTCCAGAAACGCAATTGCCCTTTCCGGCCATCCTTCCACATCGGTCCCCGTTCCGTCTCCAAACCCATGCTCTCCGACCACGCCGATCTCCAGCTTTGCCGGAATCTTCTGCTGGTCAAGCAATGTTTTCAAAAGTGTGGAATTGCCTGACGGGACGGTGCTGTCATCGGCGCAGTGCACGATATAACATGGCGGGTATCCTTTGGTCACCAGCTTTCCTACATCATAGGAATCCATGTATTCCGCAGACTGTGCATTTTCCCCAAACATCGTAGTCAGGAACATCTCGACTTCGAAATTATACATCCGCTCTCTTGCAACCACCGGATAGACCGGGAACATGGCAACCGGCTTCGGCAGCCCATAGCTCTTATACCCTCTGCTTTCCGTTCCCCACATACAGGTCAGGTTGCCTCCGGCAGAAAATCCTCCCACAGCATAATCTTCGCTTTGCAGCAGGAACTGCTCCTTATGGGCGATGATATACCGATATGCCGCCGCCAGATCATCTAATGGTTTTGGAATCACCCCTTTTCCGCCCACGCGGTAATTCAGGCAGAATACATGATAGCCCATCCGGTTAAAATGTACCGCAGTCGGGAATGCCTCTACCATCGTGCAGACACTTTGATAGGCCCCTCCCGCATTCAGAATGATAAACGGTTTTTTTGCCTCTCCCTGTGCAGGAAGATACCAGATTTTGACGTCCTTCTTCTGTGGGTCATCCGCCCACTCTTCTTCCAGATAGACGTCAAATAGAACCTCCTGTTTTTCCGCCAGTTCCGCAACCCGCTGCAGAGCGGACGCTTCGGCCGCAGCACTCCAGGCCGGAATAAACTTCTGCAGCTCTTCCAGTGTGTATTCAATGACTGGTTTCTCAAATCCTCCCTGATAGCACAGATATTTTCTGTACGGCTTAAGGGCTTCAATTTCTCCTGCTTTACTTTGTGTTGTTACTTGTATCATACTCTTCTCCTTCTATAAATGAATCCGCCAGTAC
>CATLCV010000208.1 GCA_949893755.1 uncultured Lachnospiraceae bacterium
AATATATGGTGTAAAAATAGTTCATGAAAATATGGATGAAGTTCTATGGGATGAGGTGGATGAACTAAAGGCATTTCGTGATGAGGATTATAATATTTCTATATCTTGTGTAAGACATATTAATCGTCTTAAAACTACTAAAGCAAATAAAGGTAATTCAGATAAAAAAGTAGTAGCTGGAGAGAGCCTTAATGTAGGAAAAATTTCTATAAATATTTCCAGTGATTATATTGTGGAGTTTTCTCCCTGTTATTGTAATGGGTATGAAAGTAAAATTGACAAAACTAACTACTTAATATCATGCTACCGTATTGAAGGAAAAAGTATAACTAAAAATCCCAAGATGATAAAAGAATGGATTATCAACGGAAATCCTAGAGGGTTACGCTTTTGCGATAATCAAAAATTTGAATATATTGTTGAAGGGGCAGTATCTGGTAAATACGGAGATAAAGAATTTCCAGCAAAAGAATTGGTGCCAGAGTTTGAATATCAAGGTCGCTTTATGCATGTAAAATATAAAGATACAGCGTTTGATATTCATTATCTGGGAGATAATTATGGTCCGGCATGGAGTACAAATCTTAGTATTAGCTACCGTGAAGATTATGGGAGAATCCCTAGTGAAGAAGAACGAAAAATTATTAGGGATTATTTGAGTTTCTTTGTAGGTAAAAGACTGATATTCATAGGTGAAAGTTCATATGATGAGAATGGTAATGCTATTGGTTTTGTGATGGAAACTCCCAGAAATTATGGAATGGACTTGAAAAAAACATGTCTAAATGCAGCTAAACCACCTTTTAGTCAGGAATATAGAAATCTGAAACAATATTTTATCAATTTTGAAAAGTACATAGATGCTTTTGCTGAATTGTATAACAAATTAGATTTTGAAACACTTTTTACATTGTACTGGTATGCAAAAGAAATTGCAAAACCAATGGATTTGCCTATTTTGTCTAGTGCGCTAGAGAATTTAAAAAGAAAATGGTATGAAGAGGTAGAATTAAATCCTGAAACAGTATTGATGGATAAAAAGGATTTTGCAAAAAGAATAAAACCCATTAAAGAATTAGTGCAAACTCAATTTGATGGAACAGAATATACGGAGAGAATGAAAAGGTCTGTTGAGAGTATGAATCGTATGTCCGTAAGTGAGCAATTAACGCATTTTTTTAAAGCTATTGATATGGTTATTGGTAATATAGAAAAGAATGCATTGAAGGCACGTAATTTTTCTGCACATGGTTCATTAGGAGGAAGTAATATTGATTATCAAGAACAATGTATGATAAGTCAGGTTTATGAGTGTATAATTGTTAGGGTGGTTTTGAAGCTACTTAAATACGATGGTAATTATGTGGATTATGGGACACTTGGTTTTCCTGAAAAGAATATCAATCATCCTAGTGGTAGTGAGAATGTTTAAAGCCCTTAGTAGTAGGAATTTCCCTTTTATTACTATTTTTGCTGTACAGTTAAACACTTTAGGTTGGGTCATTTTAGAGAAATTTGTTGATTTACAGGAAGAGTAGGCGGCTATACAGGCTAATGCCCCATGGTGGGAGCATACCCGTATTGTCAGGGGAAACCCGGTGCGGACTTATGAAGGAGAGGTTTATCCTGAAAAAATGATAGTAATGCTCCTGTGGCTCTAAAGCGTATCAGACGCTCACGCAACTATATATTCTATTCATGACACTATAGAGAATCCCGTGCCAGTCATGGCATGGGGTTCTTTCTTTGAGGATCTGAAAAGAAAGGAGCGTGAGTTTATGAAAAAGATCCGGAAAGGAACACAGGCGGGAGATGCCGAAAAGGTCACGGCACTGGTCACAAAGCTGAACCGCTACAGGCATGAATATTACAATCTTGCGGCGCCCAGTGTACCGGACGCGGTGTATGACCATCTCTTCGATGAACTGCAGGAACTGGAGAAGCAGACGGGCATCATCCTGAGCAATTCTCCCACACAGACGGTAGGTGCTATTCCTGTCAGTTCGTTAAAAAAGGTGAAGCACCCAATCCCGCTGCTGAGTCTTGACAAGACGAAGCAGTTGGAGGAGCTTCTGGCAATGGCGGGAAGATCGGCATCTCTGTTGATGTTAAAGCTGGACGGGCTTACCGTGAAGATCTGTTACGAGAACGGGCGGCTCGTGGAGGCATCCACCAGAGGGGACGGGGAGACAGGGGAACTGGTCACCCATAACATCCCCGCGTTTGATAACGTGCCAGTATCTATCCCTTATAAGGGCAGGCTTGTGGTCACTGGGGAAGGCATTATCCATCAGGATGACTTTGAGGAGATAAAAGGAGAAGTATCCGATGGCAGGAAAGAGGCATGTAATGCGAGGAATCTTGCTGCCGGCTCCATCAGGCTTTTATATCCTGCCGCCTGCAGGAAACGCCATATCCATTTCTATGCCTTCAACGTGATCGAAGGGATGGAGGGATTCGGGAAAATCGCGGACAGCCGTGGGAAGTTGCTGGTAGCATTGCGGTCACTGGGATTTGAAGTATGTCCCTTTGTAGCACTTACGGAAAAGATTTCTCTGGAAGAACTGGAAAAGGGAATCCGTGATCTGAAAGATGTTGCAGATGAAAGGGGACTGCCGATAGATGGCATGGTACTGCGTTACGACAGCCTTTCTTATTCCAGAGGATGCGGGAGGACAGGGCACCATTATAAGGATGGTATCGCCTATAAGTTCGAGGACGAAGTGCAGGAGACGGTCTTCCGGTCAGTGGAATGGACACCCGGACGTTCCGGGGAAATTGCGCCGGTGGCTGTGTTTGACGCGGTGGAGATCGATGGATGCCGTGTATCGAGGGCAAGCCTGCATAACATTTCTTTTATCAAGGATCTGGAACTGTATCCGGGGTGCCGGATACTGGTGTCCAAGCGGAACATGATCATCCCCCATATCGAGGATAACCTTGACAGGGGGCATTATGAGAAGGGCATGATACCGAAGAAATGTCCCTGCTGCGGGAAAACGGTAAGGATCTATGCGAGAAAGGGCAGCGGCGGGCGCATTATCGAGACACTGCACTGTGACAATCCGGACTGCCGGAATCAGCTCCTGCGGAAGCTGGTGCATTTTGCGGGGAAAAAGGCAATGGATATCTCCGGCATCTCAGAAGCGGTCATCGACAGGTTTATCGAAAAGGGGTTCCTCCATACCTGTCAGGACTTTTACCATCTGGACCGTTACCGCGAAGAGATCATCTGCATGGAGGGTTTCGGGGAAAAGTCATATGAAAAAATACAGGCATCCATTGAGAAGTGCCGCAATACGACCTTTGTGAGATATGTGGTGGCTATGGATATCCCGCTGATCGGCAGGACGGCGGGCAGAGCCTTGGACAGCTTTTTCAAGGGGAACTTGCAGGAGTTTGCGAAAGCGGCAGTGGACTGCTTTGACTTCACATCCCTACCGGATTTCGGGGAAAAGATGAGCCGGAGCATCCGGGAGTGGTTCCATGACTGGGATAATCTGAAGCTATGGAAAACGTTACAGAAAGAATTACATTTTGAGGAAAGAGAGGAAGAGACTATGAAGAAGATAACAGAAAATAACCCGTTTGCAGGATGCACGGTAGTGGCGACAGGAAAACTTGAGCATTTTACCCGTGACGGTATCAACAGCCGGATCACCAGCCTTGGGGCGACAGCGGGGAGTTCGGTTACTCGTAAGACGGACTACCTGATCTGCGGGGAAAAGCCGGGCAGCAAGCTGGCAAAGGCGAGGGAGCTTGGCATCCCCGTCCTGACGGAACAGGAGTTCCTTGACATGATCCCTGCATGACAGGAGGGGAAAGGTTGAATAAATTGCTCGATAGCAATTTATTCAGCCAAGAATTTGTGCCGAAGCGTCACAAATTCCATGATGGCAGAGCGAAATCTGATATTTCGCTCGCCTCTCAGCGTAAAACGCTTCGGAATGGAGGAAAAGATGATCAGACTGGATGATGGGAGATATATCATAGGTTTTGATGACGGCTATCAGCTTGGCAAGACAGCAAACTTCATATTTGACAACGGCGTACATATGCTGGGGAACGCGGAGCCGACTTTGCAGGAAAATTCCTTGTTCTATGACGGGGAATATTTCAAGGTCGGAGAAGGAAGGGCGGCGATAACGGAGGACAAAGTATCGGATGATACGGCAAGGCTCCGCACCATGGCGGGTATCGCTATGGAACTTCGGAAAGAAGGGCTTTGCAAAGCAGAGATCATACTTGTGGCGGGACTGCCCTTTTCCAACTATGGGAGGGACAAGCTGAAACTGATCGATTATTACAACAGACAGAGCATGTTGGACTTTTCCTATGAGAGTACGGATTATTCTGTGAAGATTGTGAAGGTGATCGTCTGCCCGCAGTGCTATTCTGCGGTTGCTTCAAGGCTTGGTAACATGAAAGGCGATTACCTGATCGTGGATATTGGGAGCAAGACAACGGATGTGGTCTATGTGCAGAACGGTTTCCCGGTGGAGAGTAAGTCCATCACGATCGAAAAGGCGATGGTCAAGTGGATGAAGGAGATCCAGCGGGACATGAAGGTGCAGACGGGGAAGGACATACCGGAGCATGAGGTGATGAAGGTGCTGTTAAAAGAAGAGAGCCACCTTCCCATCGTGTATGCGGAATTGATAAACGGGATGATGCGGGAGAAGGTCTGTTCGCTGGAACTGGAACTTGCGGAGCGCGGTTATGACATGGACTATACCAACCTCATCTATGTGGGCGGCGGTGCACTGATGGCCCGCGACCATGCGGGAAAATATCGGAGCCACACCGCCTATGACTGCGACCTCTGTGCCAATGCGAAGGGGTATGAGTTCCTTGCGGGGCAGATGATGGGAAAGAAGGTGGCGTGATGGCGGGAAAGCAGAGGTCTGTATTCATCCGTTTTAACATGGCGGATGAAGCGGACTGTGATCTGTACATGAAACTTGCGGAAGCCGCCGGGAGTTCCGCTTCGCTGACGGCGTATGTCAAAAGGGCGTTGGAGGAGCATTTCCGTGTAAAGATGGAGATAGCGGCAAGGCAGGAGTTTCATACGCAGATGTTGTCGGCGGTACGGGAGGAAATGCAGGCGCAGGGCATGAAGCTGGTGGGAGCATTGCTGGCGGGGATAGGGACTGTGAGTGTTCCGGTGAAGAGGAGTGAAGCAGAACCAGCCGTGACAGAACTGCCGGAAGCCTGCGAGGAGCTGCCGGAGGAGCTTAACGGTGTCCTTGACCTTATCGCTTAAAATGGATAGCAGTTACGGTATCGGGACAGGGAAGTAGGAGTATGTATAGGAGCAACGGTTCAGTGGACTATGGATCATGGAAATGCTTGCAGACATGTTAATGGGTGCAAGTAATCGGTTGCATATCCAGTGCTTTCCTGTGGTGAGGCAGCCCGTCCGCAATCAATGATTGCGGATGCGTTGCCTACGTTCCGGTTGTTTTTGGTTTGATAAAACCGGTGTTGATTTTATGGTTTCCTGTTATAATAAAATTGGTCAGGAAAAATCAGACAGACAGGACGGAGGAAATTCATATATGAGTACACTGGAAGCGAATCTGGCATTGTTATTAACGATACCGGAAGAACGGCAGGAAGAGATACAGAGTTTTCTGCTGACTAACTTTTGTACGGATAATCCATATAGACCGCTGAGTGGTGATGAGATATTAGCGGAACTGGCTGAGTCGAGGGCATGTTATCTGGCAGGAGAAGGGGAAGATTTTGATAAAGTCCTTGATGAGATCGGTGACAAGTATGGCTTATAGAGTTATCATGATATTATCTGTAAAAGATAGACGGATTATCGTGAGAAGAAAGTATATAGTTTATCTGTAATAGAGATAAGAAGATTATAAGGTGATTCCTGTGCCGATTATGGGCATGGGATTTTTTTATTGCCCGTCCCGGAGGTTACGAGGACGGATCGGAGGAGGATATGGCAAAATATACAGCGGAAAGAATCAAGAAGGCTCAGGATAAAGCACTGGAACGTCTGGATTATATTCTGGAAACGGTTTCTGCACTGGATTTTGTTGAGGTCGTTGGACGCGTTGGCGGTGATGTGGTCACTTACAGAGTGTATAATGACGGCTCTGTATGTGAGAAATGAACAGGAGGGAGATATTTCATGGCGATTGATTACAGGACAGAGAGATTTCAAAAGGTCATTGTATGCGGTATCCCATGCGATTTCAGCGATATGCGTATAGACAGGAGTACCGTGCCAGAGGGCAGATATCAGTATGAAGTTGCCGATGATAACGAGAGCCAAGGTGATCCGTCAAGAGTAAGGCTTGGTATTATGGTCAATTTCCTTGGGATGCTGATCAGTGATGTCCCACTGCCACTTATTAATGATAATGTGCTGTGGCTGCAGGAAGGGGATTTTGAATGGATGTAGTAACCATTCAGTCGGCGCGCTTTAATTTCCGTACCCGGATAGAGTTTTTAACAGCATTTGCGGCTTCCAACATGACGTACATTTCATCAGGATCGCAATCGGAAAAGACTGCCTGTACATCGTCTGTCAGATAGGATTTGGAATCATGGATACTGTCAGAGAGCAGCCTGTCCACACTGGTATGCAGGGCGTTGGCGATCTTTATGAGGGAGGGGAGGCTGATCTTGGTAGATGCAACTTCCGTATGGGAGATATGTTGGCTAGTGAGCCCTACCATTTCAGCCAACTGTTCCTGCGATAATCCGGCTGACATGCGTGCTGCACGGATCTTCTGTCCTAATAATACATAATCCATTCTGATCACCTCGTCTAAAAGTTTTAACATTATTATTGTATAGGCGAATGAGTTATGCTAAAATGGACTACATAGGCGAATGAGCTATTATGGGCGCAAAAATAGAATTCGGACGGATCAATTTAGAGGAATTGGATTTTAAATGCAGTAGGAGAAGAAGGAATGATAACAATATCAGTTCCGTACTGGATTGCTAAGATCTTATAAAGTAATCTAAGAATGAAGATAAGGGATCGGGGTTAGGAAGAGCAAAAGAGGATATGTCTGATCATGAGACAGGATGGAGCAAAGAAAAAATTGTATATTTAGAGGTCTGCCGTATTACAGCGGTTTTCTGCATTATGTACCAGCACACAGGCGGACGGGGAGCGGATGCATGGGTGTATACAGAGAGCGCATGGGTGTACGCATCATCTTTGATCGGAACAATCATCAGCGGCATCGGGGTACCCTTGTTTTGGATGGTCTCCGGTGCGCTTTTACTGTCTAAAAAAGAATCATGGAAGAAAGTGTATGGAAAGAGAATCCCACGTTTTACCGGTGTCCTGATCATATTTTCTGTAATCAGGTACTTTTATCTGTGTATCATGAAAGGATATGATGGCCATGTGGGAGATTTTTTCTGGCATTTTTGTACACAGGAAATCTTTCTTCCATATTGGTTTTTGTATGAATATCTGGGGATATTACTTGTTTTGCCATTTTTGAGGAAAATGATGCAGAACTTGACAGAACAGGAAGAGAGGATACTGTTTGCCTTAGTGATAGGATGGAATATCCTAAATGATATTTCATGCGCATATTTTGGAGTTGGCTTTGTGCTCAATTTACATTTCCAAAGTTCCATATCCTATTTTATTTTGGGATATTTAATGGAGAACTGCTTACTATTACGACAAAGTGGAAAATGCGGGGTGAGATGGGGGATAGGGCAGGCGGTATCTGCGTTGGCAGTCCTTTACAGTTGGAGGTGTACGCAGCACGGACAGGAAGGATTGGGTGGCCTGACCATGCTGCTGACAATAGCGGTTTACTATCTTAACCGTTATATGGGTGAAAAACGTATATGGAATAACAGGGTACTGCGGCACCTTGTGTTGTGGTGCGGAAGTAATGTGTTTGGTATCTATCTGATCGAGGATTATCTGCGCAATCTGACAGCTTTTATATGGGAGCGGAGCGCGCCGTATATCGGTGCAGTACCGGCCTGCGGTATCTGGCTTCTGGCAGTGTTTTTACTGGGAAATGTTCTGGTGTCAGGCTTACACAGGTTACCGGTTTTAAGAAAAATGTTATAAAAGGAAAATGTATTATCTTGAAAAGCAGGAGGCGGTGCCGTGTGATGAATGAAAAAAATATGATTGCTGGAACAAAGGAAGAACATGAAAACAACGGGTTTGATCTATTGCGTTATACGGCGGCGTTCAGTGTAATGATGCTCAATTATTCCAGTTATTGTATGATTTTATCACAAAATCTGCCGGCGCAGGCTTCGGCTGTTATGAGCAGGGCCAGGCACATCGCCCTGATGTTTCCGGGAGTAGTCATATTGTTTACCATGAGCGGTTTTCTGGTAGCAGCCTCTTTTGAACGGGCAAAGACAAGAAAAGAGTTTTTCCTGAGACGTGCGCTGCGCATTTACCCGGAATTATGGATCTGTACGATCATCAATCTGGCAGTAGTCTGTATTCTGGTTCCACAAATGTTGGACAGAGGTATGATTTTATGGGTGATGACACAGATTTTCGGAATAGCCAATACGCCGGCCTGTCTGAAAGCATTACCTACCGGAAGCATCAATGGCACACTTTGGACGATTTTTACGGAAGTGCAGTTGTATATTGTACTGGCGATTATTTATCCTTTTCTGCAAAAGATGAAAGGGAAGCATTGGATGGCATTCCTGTCGCTGCTTGCTGCTGTGAATCTGGTTTGCGCCGTATTGGTGCGGGATGGCAGCGGCGTTATGGCGAAAGTGATTGAGAGGATATTTGTTCCGTATGCGTTGTGGTTCTTTCTTGGTGTTTGTTGTTTTCAAAGAAGACAGAGGATGCTTCCTGTTTTGAAAAAGGCATTTTGGCCGTTGCTGATTATCTATCTTATTATGGAATCCGTAATTATGCAGATGCCCGGATATTATACCGGCATAGTAACGAGTGTTTTGCTTCCGTTTATGGTGATTGGATGCGCATATTGTCTGCCCAAAATCCGCCTGAAATATGATTTTTCCTACGGCATGTTTTTGTATCACTGGATTATCCTGAACATTATTGTTCATTTTGATCTCATGGACAGAATGCCGTGGTATGTGGGATTCTTTTTATTTATCACAGGAACAATGATGGCGTCAGTAATATCATGGGCTTTGAAAGGCGGATGTTATAGAGTAGTCAAAAGGATAGAGAGAAAAGCGTACAGGGAAAGCAGTTACAGGAGAATCGGATTATGATATACATATCTTTTCGTTATTACTTGTTTGTGGCAGCTATGCTGATTTTGTTCTATGCTCTTCCGCTGAAGCGGCGCTGGTGCGTGCTGCTTGCGGCGAATGTGGTCTTCTGGCTGGTTTTCTGCAGGACAGGCTGGCCGTTTCTGCTGGGGACGATCATGGTAAGTTATCTCGCAGCGGTATGGATAGACATAAGCAGCGGCGTGAAGAAAAAGGTTCTGCTTGCGGGGGCGGTCATGCTGGTTATCGGGATCTGGCTCTTCCTGCGAAATGAAGGTTTTATGCGGCAGGCGATACCGGGAGCGGAGTCGTTGCGGCTGCTTGCCCCGCTGGGCATATCATTTTATACGATGCAGATCATTGCATATCTTACGGACGTTTACAGAGGGGATATTGCCCCGCAGAAAAATCTGGCAAAATATGCTTTGTTTATCACCTTTTTTCCGCAGCTTTTACAGGGGCCGATTCCGAGATACCGGCAGCTGGGAGAGCAGCTTTTTTGCGGGCATTTATTTGACGAAAAAAAATTTACCAGAGGGTTTTATCTGATCATTTGGGGATTTTTTCTGAAACTGGTCATTGCAGATAAGGCGTCTGTCGTTGTTGACACGGTTTTTGATAACTATCCGGCCTACAGTGGGGGATATCTGTGGTTTGCATCCATTTTATACAGCATACAACTTTATGCGGATTTTCTGGCATGTACGACGCTGGCGCAGGGTGTTTCATTCCTGTTTGGCATAGAACTGGCCGGAAATTTTAAGCGGCCGTATTTTGCCGTGTCGGTGAAGGATTTCTGGCAGAGATGGCATATTTCTCTCAGCAGCTGGCTGCGGGATTATGTCTATATCCCGCTGGGAGGGAACCGAAAGGGAAAAGGGCGTAAGTACCTGAATCTGGCAGTAACCTTTCTGGCAAGCGGTATCTGGCATGGGGCTGGTTTAACGTATTTGTTGTGGGGA
>CATLCV010000209.1 GCA_949893755.1 uncultured Lachnospiraceae bacterium
GTTCCATGTGCTGATGCAATGATACTGTTACATGTCAAGGTGCGTCTTATAACGTATACCGCAGTGTAAAATACTATGGGAGGATGCTTATGGAAAAGATTACTGGATTTATCATAACTGCCGGACATCTGGATATTGAGTGGTATCAGCCGCTGAATTCTTATCGTTTCTGGACTGTAGAGGCTCTGGAGGATCTGAAGGAAGCAGCAAAACGGTCTGATTTTAAAACCTATGTTTTAGACGGTCAGGTATTTCCGCTGGAGGAATATCTGGAAGTGGTTCCGGAAGATGAATGTGAGATGCGTGAACTGATCTGCAGCGGGAAGCTTGCCATCGGCCCTTTTTATACCCAGTTTGACGAATGGATCCCAAGCGCGGAGAATATGATACGCAACTGTCTCTACGGGAAAAGAAAAGCAGAGCAATTCGGAGGTTATATGCGCGCCGGATACCTGCCGGATAATTTTGGACATCCATTGCAGATGCCCCAGATCCTGAATAACTTTGGAATCGACAGCCTGCTGTTTATGCGCGGAATGCCTGAGATCCCCGGAGGGCATCCGGACGAATTTCTTTACCGGGGGATAGACGGCACTGAAGTCCTGGTAAGTCATTTTCGGGAAAGCTACAGCGGCGCGTTTGATATTTTTGACAAGGACAACGATCCCATACAGCCCAGGGAGGTTCCCTATTATGGGGAATATCTGTCTTATGAATATCACAGGGAGCTGGCCTGGCACGATGATCCCGAGCGCATCGCTAAAAATCTGATTGCAAATGTGCACAAAATAAAGGACCGCTATCCTTCTGGTATCATCGCCCTGATCGCAGGATATGACCATCTGCCTCCGCAGATCAATATAGGAGAATCTGTGAAAAAAGCAAATGAACTGCAGGACCAGATCCAATTCATAATGGGTACGGCCGAAGACTACGTCCGTCTGGTGCAGGGGCAGATCCGGCAGCCTACCGTGTACAGCATGGAGCTGACCGGTTCCAGATATCAGAGCATACTTCTGGGTGCCCTGTCCACCAGAACTTATCTGAAACGTCAGAATTTTGCCTGTGAAGCGCTGCTGGAGCGGTATGCAGAACCTCTTGACGCAATTGCTTCATGCTGGAATTATCCGGACAAACCGGCTCTTCTGGATGAAGCCTGGAAATATATGATGATCAACAGCGCCCACGATTCCATTCATGGATCCAGTACAGATGAGGTACATGTCGAAATGGAAGCACGATTTGCAAAGACCCGCCAGATCGCGGCAGGCGTCATTCATGATGCAATGGCCTTTCTGAGTCAGCACACGGTACGGTGGTGGGAATCCCTGCAGTCTGTCCCGGAGCTTCAGCAGCCGGTAGCTGGAATCTTTGCGAAAAATGACGGTCACATGCATCGGATCCTTCCAAAAGGTCTGCTGGCCTATGCACCGGTTTCTGCTGATTTTGCACAGCCGTCAGAGCTTTGGCTTCCCATAGGGGATCATCCGTGCTGTATATGCGACCGGGAGGGGACTCATTATCCTACGCAGGTACTGGACAGGGAAGATGCCGAAAGAAACGGAAAAGGAGAAGTCCGAAACAGTCTTTTCCCGGATCCGATCTATCGAAAAGTACTGTTTCTGCATCCGTACCAGGCAAGCGGTGTGGATACTCTTGCAGCCGTTCCTGGAATAGGATCAGAATATGAGCCTCTGCAAGCCGGAGATGATTTTCTGGAAAATGAATATTTACGTGTACAGGTAACAGGATCCTGCATTCAGATCAAGGACAAGCCCGGGCAGAAAACCTATTATAATCTGAATCTGCTGGAGGAAGAGGCGGACGCAGGAGACGCGTGGGACTTTTCCCCGCCCTGGGTTCCCGGAAAGGTCGTCCGTTCCAGTTCATTTCCTTTTACCAGCAGGCTGGCAGAACAAGGCCCTGTCCGCGGAGTATTGGAGGTCAGCGGAACCATGCGCGTTCCCGCAGGTCTGAAAGGAGATATCCGCCTTGCACAGGAGGTCGATCTGCCTGTATCGTATCGGATTACTGTGTGGCGCGGGATCAAAAGAGCCGATATCAAACTGACGATAGATAATACAGCAAAAGATCACCGGATCCGGCTTCGGATTCCGGCCGGCCTGAAGACAGATCATGTTCTGTCCCAGCAGCATCTGGCAGTCCTGAAGCGCCCCATAGAACGACTGGCCGCTTCGGAAGCCTGGTATCAGCCTCCCACCCGTCTTCTCCCCTTCCGTGAGTGGATCGCTGTGGAAGACGGCATGCACGGAATGGCCGTTGCCTTCAAGGGAATGTATGATTATGAAGCAGTCATGAATCCGCTCAGCCAGGAACCTGACCTGTATGTAACTCTCGTGCGCGGTTTTGAAAAAATGGGCAGGATTCACATGATGCAGAGAGAATGGCCCGCATCCGAAGCGATCGAAACTCCAGGAGCGCAGTGTCTTGGTATTCAGGAGATGGAATGGTCCTATATTCCGTATGAGACATCAGAAACTGACACGGCGCCGTTTTTACCTTTGGCACAGAGCTTTTTATATCCGCCTGTTATTCATGCTGTGCGTTCCAGAAGCAAGACCGAGTCCTTTGATTCACTTCCTCCTGCTTTCGGCTGGGATGAAGAGAATATCCAGTTTTCGGCATATAAGCAATGTCATGACCGGGATGGATATATGCTCCGTTTCTTTGAAAATCAGGGAAAAAGGACCCGGGCAGACATCCGGATCGGCAGTTTCCAAAAGGCCTGCCTCTCAAATATGAACGAGGAGACACTGGAGGAACTGGATGTATCGGACGGTTCTGTTGTGATAGACATCGCGCCCTATCAGGCGGTGAGCCTGAAATTAACTTCCCACGAGAGAAGGTGATCTGATTGAAGAATCGCAAAAATCATCTGAAAGGACGCGCCTTGCGGCGCAATATTGCAGGGTATCTGTTTATCGCCCCGGCCATGGCAGGTTTCATTATTTTTATGCTGATACCGACCATTACCACCGTAGTGCTCAGTTTTTTTGAATGGAACGTTGTAACGGATCCGGTCTTTGCAGGTATTGAAAATTATACCGCTGTATTTGCAGACCCGCTGTTCTGGAACTCAATAAAAGTCACTTTACAGTATATGATCTATCATATACCGGCAAGCCTGATCCTTGCATTTATCATGGCACTTGCTTTGAAGCAGAAGATCCGCGGCGTAGGGATATTCCGCACAGCCTTTGTACTTCCATGGATCACTACGCCAATCATCATTTCCTTTATATGGAAATGGATCTTAGATCCGAATTTCGGAATATTAAACTATCTGGCAAAAAGCCTGGGGATGGATTTAAGCAATGTCATTAATTCAGAATGGTTTCCCATGGTATCGGTTGCCCTGATCAATATGTGGATCTTCTGCGGATATCATATGATGATCTTCACCGCAGGCCTGGGAAATATTCCGGAAACCCTGTATGAGGCCGCTGAGATTGACGGTGCGAACAGCCTGCAGCGCACCTTTAAGATCACAGTCCCTCTGATGCGTCCCACGATCATGTTTGCCATGATCACTTCTGTGATCGGCTCCTTCCAGATCTTTGATCTGATCTATGGGATGTATCAGGGCGGCCCAGGGGATACTACGCGTGTATACTATTACTATATTTACGAAAATGCTTTCGTTTATTTTAAAATGGGATATGCCTGTACCTTATCCGTAATCTTATTTTTACTGCTGGTAGGCTTTACATTATTGCAATACGTTTTGTTCCAGAAAAACATGGTTACTGATTATTCATCTTGACGGGAGGGATTCTGATGTCACTAAAAAGAAATAAGCAGATCAAGCGTATCATAACCTATGCGTTTTGTATCACAGGACTTCTCATAGCCCTCTTTCCCCTGATATGGATATTACTGTCAGCATTAAAGCCCTCTCAGGAAATGTTCGCTTATCCGCCTACTATATTTCCTTCCAGGGTCACCTTCGAAAATTTTGCGGCTGCCTGGAACAAGGCATCCTTTGGACGGTACTTTTTGAATTCCATTTTTGTCACAGCAGTCGTCGTATGCGGACAGGTTTTCTTCAGCGCAATGGCCGCATTTGCATTTGCCAGGATCCCTTTTAAGGGACGCACCTTATGCTTCCTCTGCTTTTTATCCAGCATGATGGTTCCGGCCATTGTAATCATGATCCCGCAGTTTATCATACTCAGAATGTTCGGCTGGCTGGATACGTACATGGCACTGATCATCCCATCCTTGTTTGGAAATGCTTTTTCCGTATTTTTTCTGAGGCAGTTCTTTATGTCGATTCCGGACTCGCTTCAGGATGCGGCAGAAATAGACGGTTGCGGATATATCCGTATGTTTCTGCAGATATTCGTCCCATTGTGCAAGCATGCTCTTTTTACATTAGTGCTGATCCGGGCAGTTGCCGTATGGAATGACTTTTTATGGCCAGTGATCGTGACAAACCGTGACGAGATGCGGACTGTCCCTGTTGCGATCGCGACCGTATTTTTCAACTATCGGAATGTGGACTGGGCAGGGCTGGCTTCGGCAACCTGTATCGCTCTGCTCCCTCTGGTGATCGTATTTTTATTCGCCAGAGACTATATCATCGAATCTATTGCAATGACAGGCTTTAAATAAGAATAGTCATTGTATAAGAGAGCATAGTTACGGCTCGCCGGCTGTCCAGCGGATCGTAACGAGCAAGCTGCTGTGAACAGCAGCAAAACAATCAATTCACCAAAGGAGGAATCAGTATGAAAAAAGCAACTCGTTTTACAGCATTGGCATGTACCGTTCTGCTCGTCAGCAGTATGCTGGCTGCATGCGGTCCCAAGGACGCCGCAGAAAGCGGGCCGGAGGATCAGGACACTTCTCAAACTGCGTCTGAGGAAAGCACAGGTTCCGAAAAAGACATTGAAGGCAGCATCCGTTATTTTACATGGACAGAAGAGCAGGTGGACGGCATCAATGAGTCTATCCAGGCTTTCAACAAAGAATATCCCAATATCAAGGTGGATCTGCAGACCGCACCCTGGGATCAGTACTGGAGCAAGATGCAGACAGAGATCGCAGGCGGAACCTGTGCCGATGTCTTTATGAATCAGACCTGGTATTTTAAGACGCTGCAGGAATCCGGGGCAGCGGAGCCTTTAACACCTCTGATCGAGCGGGATGGATACTCTATGGAAGGACATAATCAAAAAGTAATCGATATCTACACAGAAGCAGATACGCTCTATGCAATGCCCCAGGACTGGGATTGCGAGTGTATCGTTTACAACAAGGATTTGTTTGACAAATATGATGTGCCCTACCCGGATGAAACATTACAGTGGAATCCGACTGACGGAGGCTCCTTTTTGGAACTGGCCCAGAAAATGACGATTGACAAAAATGGGAAAAATGTTACGGAAGAAGGATTTGATCCCGACAATATCGTAAGCTATGGATTTCTCGTGCAAAATTCCAACAATGCCTGCTACTGGAACTTTATCGCCATGAACGGAGGAGACGTCAATAAGTATGACGATCCGAAAACCGTAGAAGCCATGCAGTTTTTACAGGATCTGATGTTCAAATATAAGGTAGCTCCGCAGATGGCTTCCGTTCAGTCCATGGGCGCTGATGCCATGTTTGCAAGCGGCAATGTCGCAATGTATACGACCGGCAACTGGGTACTCTCTACTCTAGGCAAAACTTGCGGCTTTGACTGGCAGACCGCACTGCTGCCGGAAGGACCGGAAGGCCGATGCACCCTGGTAAATGGGATCGGACAGTCTGTTTACAGCAAAAGCAAAAATAAAGAAGCTGCCTGGGAATTTGTAAAATGGCTGGGAAGCGACGGGCATCAGGAAATCATGGGGAGTACAGGCACTGTATTTCCATCCAAAAATGATTACTGGGACAACTATATTGATTATTGGTCCGGTAAGGGCGTAGATGCGTCTCCATTTAGGGATATGTTTGATGTAGCCGAAGTATATACCGCTCCAATGGTTCCCCACTGGAATGAAAAAAATGCCGCGATCACAAAAAATGTGGATCTGCTGTTGATGGATAAGATAGATGCCCAGGAAATGGGAGACGCGATCGCAGCAGAATATGCAAAACTAGAATAACCCACGATAATTACCGCTACCTTACGCGCAGGATAAATTTTCATGTGCAAGGAAGCTGAATGAGGCGATGCCGGTAGCATCGTCGATTGAAGCTGACGCGGCAGATGGAAATTTAGACAAGCGAAAGGTGTGGATAATTATCATGGGTTATTCTAGAATAACCGATTCTTTTCCACACGGTCAGCGTCTGAAATGCGCTGACCGTTTTTTATACGATACTCACGGCCGATGAAATCTGCCGTGAGTATCGCGTCAGCCGCGGCCGCGAAGCGACAGATTTCCTTATGCGGCTGTGCGTATCATGTTATACTGTGCGGCAGATTTATCTGGCGCGTAGTAGAACTCTTCTCCTCCCGTTCAATCGCCTGGATGATCTGCTTCCGGTCAGCTTCATTGAGTTCTATAAACTGGCATCCGTACTCGAACAGCTCATCTTCTCTTTCGACAATGCGGCATACTTCTGTTAAAATCAGGGAACTGTCCCTGTCCGGGTGCAGCTTCACCTGCAGAAAGAACCTGTCCCCCAGCTCCAATGCAGGCTCCGTCCTGATATATGCGCCGCCTACGCTGATATTGAGCAGCCTGCAGGGTTCCTTTTCTGTCTCTGCCCCTTCCGTCAGTATCATACTGCCGTCCAGATCCGTATTCAAACGGTAAAAGGCGCGGTCATTGCCGGATTTGATAAATGTCAGTCCCTCCACCGGCCAGATGCTGCCCTTCCCCTGCTTCAGAGTTCCTTCCATGTGGATCACTTTTTTATCGATATCGCTGTAACCGCGGATCCTGATCTTCATTTCCTCTTCTTCAAATAAAAACTCTGATTCCGAATACTGGTGCAGCTTTGCACTGTTCCCGTGCAGACCCATCAGCTTTGCGATGAAGATCAGCTGCTTCTTTTCGTCCATGATCTCGACACGCATGCCGGAATAAACTCCGCGCGCTTCCAATGTGAGTTCCTTTTCAGTCTTCTGAATCGGTTCCTTTTTTACAGATTTTCCAAATAAATGAAATAAGTTCATAAAACCCTCCTACCGGATATGTATACCTTTTGAAATGGCCGGATGGCCATATCGGATGCCCCTGGGTAGACCTTCTGAAATGGATTAAGCTTCCAGATATGATTCCAGTTCTTCTACCAATTCAAACATCCTTGTAACCGGAACCATTGTAGAAGGCGCGTTTATTCCGGCATCCAGACATTCTTTATATGCCTTTTTAGCCCTTCTTTTTGCCGCTTCATAAGAACCAAGCTCCAACAATTTATCATAAAGGTCTTCTTGCGTTTTTGAATAATCGAAATACTTATTTAATAACTCAATATACTGAGCTCTTCCATTGTCTGAGATATATTCCTGAAAATGCAGCAGAAACCACAATTCTACACTTTCATTAGACCATGCGACCGCCATGGAAATATCCGTTCGTGACTCTGCTTCAAATTGTGTATTGTCAAAATTGTCCAGAGGAAAATCATCTTTATCATATACCAGCCAGAATTTCTGATATTTTTTCCATTCATTATGGGCAATTTTCTTATCGACAAATCGAATCAGTCCATTCGTATTTCTTCCGGTACCATATACCGAAATATGATTTTCTTTCGTAATATCTTTATATCTGGCATTAATCCTCGAAACAAAACCACGCAGGTAGATAGGTTCTGTCTTTATGCCCTCGCTGATGATCATCGTATACGGCGGAAGCAGGGCTCTTGTATTCATTTTACTTTCTTTTGCCTTCATCTTTGCTTCAATTTTCTTAAGATCGCTTTTCTTTTTCGGCTTCAGGCTCAATCTGCCACCTCCCAGTTTACCATGCGTTTAAGATATGGATCAGCTCCATAGCGTCCTTCGAGGTATTGCTTGCTGTAGGTCTCATCCTTACGCGGCTTTTTTCCATCTTCCTTTCGAAAATCCACCAGCGAATACAGCACAGATTCATCATGGCCATTCAAAGCAGAAAACCAGATCTCATCCCTCCTGAACACTTCATTGCTCATGGTTGTCATATCATGAGATGTAAACAGCATCTGCGCCCCGCTGCGATTTACCTCTGGATCCGTAAACAATTCGATGATCCTCTGTAACAGCGCCGGATGAAGTTTTGCGTCGAGTTCATCAATAACAAAAAACCGCCCTTTTTCTATCCCTGAGAGAATGACAGGAAGAATACTGAAAATTTTTCGTGTCCCGCTGGATTCCTCATGAAACTTTAATTCCCGGAATGTGTCGTTTTCCAATTTGTGTTTTGTATAGATTTCCCTGACATCTCCGCTCTCCTCATACTCTACACGTACATCATATATATCAATGCCCATACTGCGAATCACGTTCAGAATTCTTTTTTTATCTCTTTCTATTGACTTTACAAATATGGTCCGGTCACGTGACGGCGCATCAAAATTGATGGTCTGTATGCCATAAAAAAAACGAAGCGCATTATCGATCTTTTCAATATTTTTGAACATACCGATATAGGATAGAAGCGGAAGCCCTTCATTCAGGTTTTCAATATCCAGGTTTTCCAGTTCTTCACACAGGTAAATTCCTTCGTCATCCCTTTCAAAAAGAGCGTCTGTATCACCATCCTCATTCTCCATATAAAGGTTCTCCTCTATTACAGTGGCATCCTTCGTGCTCAATTCATAACGGTATTTATGCTCGTCCACCTGGAACAGAATACTGTAATCTGTCGGCATGAGTTTTCCTTCATCGTCCCATTTATAATAAAGCGCATCTTCATTTCTGATTGAAATGCTCTTATTCCACTCAGTCAAAGAAGTCTCCGCCAGCTTTTCATTTTTATTTTTCATAAATGCCAGCTGCGTCAACGGAGAAAGCACAAGATCCTGAAGCGCATGAAAAGCCAGCAAAACGCTGCTCTTTCCACCGCCATTAGGTCCATATATTGCACAAACGGGCAGTAAATCCGTATCCTTTCCATGCAACAGCGATTTTTCAAATTCAGAGATTGGTTTTGCCGTAAAGTCAATAACCGCCTCATTTTTATACGATCTAAAATTACGAAATGAAAATTCATAAAACATAAAATCACCTGCTTTGGCTGCTTTCAATACAACGATTTCAAACTGCAAGTTACTATGAGATTTTTTCTCATATTTATTTTATATCATAAATCATAAATTTATTCAACATATCACGAGATTTTTTCTCACGCATCTTTTAAGTTTATAACAGAAGGCTGCGGCACTTGGGTCCGCAGCCTTCTGTCCTACACTTCTCTTTCCAATGCCTGCAGCAGCATCACATGGTATTCCTCATCCTGGATAATCCGTCTCAGCACTGCATTTACACAGTCGTCATCGATCATCTTGATATGCATCTGGTACTGGCTGATCGCATCCTTTTCCGCCGCAATGTCGGCCTGAAGCATTTTCCCCACATGCTCGGGGATGGTCAGGTATTCCGGCGTCCACATCCTGGGCCGTCCGTTATAGGGCCTTGCGATAAAATCCACCTTCCCGCCCAGCAGGCAGATCAGCTCGCCCAGCTTCTGCAGATGCATCATCTCCGCGATCCCAATTCCCAGAAGTGTCTTTGCCATGGCGCATTTTTCGTGAGAAATGCGGTTTTCGTTGTTGATGTACTGAGTGATCGCGGACAGCTCCGACACCGGCCCGCAGTAATCCATGCCCAGCAGATTCGCATAGGCCGGATTTTCCCTCCTCACCTGGATCGGCGGATAAGGCAGATCCACCATGATCGGCTTTACGCCCGCAAAACTGCAGGTATTTGTCAGACATGCTTCGTTTCTTTCCATATTATGAAATGTTCTCCTTAAGCTCTTCTTTAGTTGATGATATGCCGGAGCAGTCATAACTATGAACCTAACGTGGATAAACCAGAAAATAACAGCAAAACGGCGGCTCAGTTTCCCAAGCCGCACTCCCTTTTACTCCATTTTCTCAAACCATAGGATCTTTTCCTTCACCACCACATATATGACGCCCTTCACCCTGCGGTCCCCCGCAAATTCCTCCTGGTGCAGATACTTCC
>CATLCV010000210.1 GCA_949893755.1 uncultured Lachnospiraceae bacterium
TGTGTTCAGGAGATTTTCCTGCTTACCATTCAGAAAACCTCCTGCTTATCTGGATAAAAGCACGAATTTTCTGAAAGGGAAGGGAATAGAGTCCCTTGCATTGATATGTTGCAGATATACCGGAATCTGATGCTCCGGTATCATTGAACTTTAGAAAATATGCTTTTCCCTATTCTAGCACACGGATACAGGTTAACACAAGGAAAATTTTCCGCTGCAGGAGAAAATAGCGAGACGGCGGGAAGTACCAATACTCCCGCCGCCTTTTCTATTGAGGTACGTCTGTTTTTTTCATTCGCAGGTCACGCCTTTTCACACCCAAGATCCACACACCACCGTTTCCGGTGAAAATGCTCCCCTTCGCATTTCCGGAACGCAATGCTGAATTTCATGCTTTCCGTGCGTTTCAGCACCTTGACAACGACTTCATTTGCGCCCTTTTTCAAATGCACGGTCTGATAATTATTATAGGGCGTCCACAGCCGGATCTCATCCCGTTCCAGACACTGTTCTCCGTTTACCCAGAGCCGGAAGCCGTCGTTATTCCCGATCACCGCCCACACATCCTGCTCCTTGTCCGAGATGAGCCGCTGCCTCAGATAGATGCATCCCTGCCCCTGAAACGGAAAGGCTTCATCCAGCGGCAGCAGGTCCTCGTAACCATGCACGGGGCAGGTCTCCTCCCCGGAGAATGCCTGCCCGAAATCCTGCTCGTCCAGATATTCCTTGTCCAGATACACCGCATTGTTGACCATGCATTCCAGGGTGGGCAGGATGCAGCCCTCCCCGTGGGCGCTGGGGATTCCCGGCGGATCGTCCTTTTCCAGATTTTCAAAATAAGGGCCCGCCGCCGTCCATTCCGCCGCACCGGCAATTCCAAAGCACTGGCGGTATTCCTGCACCTCGTCCCATGCGACGGCTTTCAGGAGATTTTTTCCGTACAGTACCCTCACATCATCTGTGGTTTCAATCGAAAACGGAACCGTCTTTTCCTGGCCCGGTTCCAGAACCAGGGAACGGGTATCGGGAACCGCGCGCCAGCCCAGGGGCAGCCCGGAGAACCGAAGGTTCCATTCCTTACTTCCGGGAAAATGATTTTTCAGACGGATGCCGATGCGGCACCGGTCATTCAGGCCGATCGCCGGACGGTCCGTATATGATACATCGATGGTCAGTATTGGCTCGTCCTGACGCGGCCTGTCCGTCTGAGACTCCGGCAGATTCAGCCGCTTCTCCAGCTCACAGGTGTCTTCCGGCAGGCTCAGCCGCTTCCCCAGTTCACAGGTCTCCTCCGACAGCTTCCGGATCGACCGATCCGTCCGTTCCAGATCGATCCCGATCACAAACTGGTCATTCACAAGCGCTTTCAGATCCTCCGGAATGCGGTCCGCCCCATGCAGGATCCCCCAGATCGCCGCCGCCGTTGCGCAGGTGCAGTCCGTATCATACCCGCATCGAAACGCAATATTGATCACCTTCCAGAGATCCTCTCCTCCGTATAACAGGGCGATCACGGTGATTCCCAGATTGGTCACCGCATTGGTAAAATCAAAATGTCCGAATCGCCGGAGCATCCTGGCCCTTGCTTTGACCCAGTCACAGGGATCTTCGCGAAAGGTCTCCATGACCAGCTCCGCGCATGCCCTGGCGCGGGAGCCCTCCGGAAGCCGGTGGAGCTGGTCTGTCAGCAGAGTCTCCATCCTGTTTTCCGATACCCCATCTGCAAATGCCATTGCCTCCGCCGCGGCATAATACTGCTCGATCCACACCGCCTCTCCCGCATGGTCCAGGCTTCCGTCCATGCCCGCGTAAGCCGCCGCCGTATCTCCGTCCCCGGGAAAAACCATTCCCCAGATCTCGGACCGGATCGGACATCCCTCGCCTTCGCAGAACAGGGGATTGTTAAAGCTGCCGCTGTAGGGCGGCAGGATCCCACGCTCATAATTTTTCAAAAAAATGCCATACTCATTAAATGGATACCAGCACTGCCGGTCCCAGGCTTCGGCCAGGTCTGCCGCGGTCACCTGCCGTCCCTTCTTCTGCAGAACCTCCAGCCACAATAGCTGCAGATCCAGGTCGTCATTGGGCAGATCCGGGCGGATCATCTCCCGGAAATCCTCACAGGGGATGAGCTTCTTGATGCCCTCCACCGGGGCGCCCGCCGCCCCGCCCAGGCATTTCCCGAGCCATCCGCCGTAAACCTTGTCAAAATATATAGTATCTGTCATTTGTTTCTCCTACTTTCTCTGAATTAGATTCACCAACCATGCGCACATCCATTTTCATCCGCATCCCCATATTCTCCCGAACCGCATCCGATCAGCCTACTTCAATATCGCCCCCGCCGAGAATGTTTTCTCCACCTGATTACTGAAGAACACAAACAGCATCACCGGCAGGATGCTCGTGATCACCATGGCGGCATACATTCCGCCGTAATCCGTTCCGTATTTTCCGGAGGAGTAATTCATCAGCGCAATGGGAAGCGTCCGGTATTTCTCTCCGCTGATCAGCACCAGCGCATAGATAAATTCATTCCAGCTGTTGATAAAGGTATTGATGCACATGGTCGCCACCGCAGGCTTGATCATGGGCACAATGACCCGGAACAGGATCGTGAAGATCCCGGCCCCGTCCATCACCGCGGCCTCCTCCATTTCCAGAGGGATGCCGGAGAGGAAGCTGCTGCACATCAGCGTGGCCATGGCAATGTTAAATGCCGAGATGGTCAGGATCAGGGACAGCGGATTGTTGATCAGGTGCATTTCCCGGAGCATCATGAAGATGGGGACAATGACGATCTGGGAGGGGAGCAGGATCCCCAGAGTGACCATTTTGCTCACATGCACCGACAGCTTCCACTGCATCCTGGTCAGCGCGTAGGACAGCATGATGGATGCCACCACGGTGAGCAGCAGGGTAAAGCCGGTTACGATAATGCTGTTGACAAAAAATTTCAGGATATCCCGGTTGAAGATCGCGTCCGTGTAATTCGCGAATTTCCAGACGTGGGGAAGGCCGAAGGATTCCCCTGTCATGATCTCTGACGTATCTTTAAAGGAATTGATCAGCATCCAGAGCAGCGGGTACACCGAAGTCGCCGCGCAGATCCCGAAGATCACGGTCAGAATTCCTTTGATCCATTTTTGACGGATTCTCATATTGCTTGTCCTCCTTTATTGTAACCAATTCGCGAAGCAAATTGATTGCCTGCGATACTTTACATTACCTAATCCTCTCTGTATTTTCCCTGTTTGAACAGCCAGCCGATTCCGCCCAGGATCACGCAGGTTTCCATGATGACCAGGATCCCCACGGCCGAGGCCATGCCGTACCGCTGGTTGGAAAAAGCCTGCCGGTACATGTACATCATGACGGTCTGGGTCAGGTCTCCCGGCCCTCCGCCGGTCATGATGAATACCTGGGGAAATGTAAACAGGCCGCCGATGGCGGAAACTGTCACGCAGGTTTTCGCCACATCCCGCAGAAGGGGAAGCGTGATATAGCGCACCGTATTGAAAAATCCCGCGCCGTCCAGCTGGGCCGCCTCGAAGTAGCTCTCCGGAATCGCCTTGATCCCGGAATAGGACATCAGCAGATCCATGCCGAACATCCACCACATTCCCACCACGGCGATACAGACCATGGCGGTTTTCGGATTGATCAGCCACTCATTCTGCAGAAATCCCAGCCCGATCATTTTCAGAAAATAATTCAGCAGCCCCCAGTCCGCGTGATAGATGGTCAGCCAGAGCTGGGAGATGACGGAAATGGAGAGGACAAGGGGGATGATAAATGCGGTCCGCAGGATTTTCTGGGTTCTCGGCCCCAGCGTGCAGAGCAGGATCGACACAATGATCGCGAGAACGGCATTGCAGAGCACCGCCAGGATGCAGAGCCCCAGGGACGCTGTGTTTGCCCGGATAAATGCGTCGTCCTGCAGAAGGGTTTTGAAGTTTTCCAGCCCGATCCACTCAGGCGGTGTCAGGCCGTTTGTTTTCTGCAGCGACATGACCACGATATTGAGGATCGGATAAACGACAAATGCCGCAAGCAGGATCAGCGCCGGGGCGCTCAGCAGGAAAATATACCACTTATTTCCAAGTACTTTTTTCATAAAATTTTCAACTCCTGTTCTGGTGATGTAGTGTTTGGCAGCAGCAGAATGACAGATCTGCCTGCCGAAATAGAACGGCCCGCGCAGAATCCCTGTCACGGTATACGATGGAATGAAAAGCCGGCGGTATCTGCGAAATGCCGTACCGCCGGCTGTCTGTTTTCCTGTACCTGATCGGGCAAAGTCCGACCGTTATACGTTACAGCTCATGGCCTGACCGGCCGCAAACTGTAATCGTGATGCCGCTTTATTCTTCCAACGCCGCCTTATCCATATCTTCCAGATAGCTTTCCACCGTATAATCCGGTGTATTGGTCATGAACTTGCTGGTCGCCTGCATGATCCCGGAGGATGCCGCCGCGGTAGGCATCACATCCTGCACCAGCCCGTACACGTACTCGAAGTTCTGCATATCCTCCGCAAGCTGCGCCACCGGCTCCGCAAATTCGCTGTCATAGGTCCATCCCAGGTCGCCCGCTTTGTATACGGTGAACGGATTTCCCTTTTCCTCGTAAACATATTTGCAGCGGAGTTCCGCAACCGCCTCGCAGAGCGCGGCTGCCTCGTCCGGATGCTCGGTTCCCGCGTAGACCATCATTCCGGAATTCTGCTTCACGCCGCCGGCTACATTTTTTCCATAAAGGTCCACATCCTCGTCGCGGATGACCGGATAGTAGAAATATCCGAAATCTTCGCCCATTTTATCTGCGCCGGACGCAACCGCCCAGGAACCGTTTGCCATCATGGCTGCTTTTCCGGTCTCGAACATCGGAAGCGCTTCATCGATTCCGGTCAATGCCACATTCTTGGAAAATGCGCCCATGTCCAGGAGCTCTTTCATGACATTTGCCGCTTCCGCGTAAGGCTCATCGGAGAACTTCGCCTCGCCGTTGCAAATCTTTTCCGTCATTTCCGGATCCAGGGAATAGGCAAAGCCTTCCAGCATCATAGCCGCGCACCAGCCGTCCTTGGCACCTACGGAGATAGGCACGATGTCGGTCTTTGCAAGGGTCTCGATCACGCTTTTCAGCTCGGAAACCGTCTTCGGAGCTTCCAGACCATTGTCCGCGAAGATCTTCTTATTGTATAAGATAATTTCATAGGAAATGTCTTCAAACGGCAGGGAATAGGTATGCCCGTCGTCTGCCGGCAGCTTTGCGGACGGGATCACCTTGTCCCAGTAGCCGCTGGCTTCCAGATAATCATCCAGAGGCAGCGCACTTTCCGATTCCAGGATCGGGGTTGCCCAGCTTCCGCCGCGCTCCCACCATACGTCCAGGCCCTCGCCGCCTGCGGAGATCATGGTCCGCACCTTGGTTTCGTAGGTCTGCGCGTCTCCGGGAACCATTTCCAGCTCCACCTCTACGTTCGGCAGCACTTCCGGAAGATGCTCCATCACATACGCCATCTCTGCCTGGACATTTTCGTCCGTATCGTTGAACAGCATATTCAGTGTCACCTTCTCACCGGAATCAGAATCCGAAGAGCTGCTTTCGTTTCCGCTCTCCGCGGTGCTTCCGCTGCCGGAGTCCTCAGATCCGCCGGAGTTTCCGGAACCGCCCGAGCCCCCGCAGGCCGCAAGCGAACCCGCCATGATTCCAACCAATACCAGTGAGGTTAATTTTTTCCATTTGTTCATTCTGTGTTTCCTCCCTTTTTAGGATCTGCATCAGTTATTTTCCTACAGATCCTTACTGTAAAAAACTCTGTTTTCTTGTTATCTCTATCATAAATTCTTCATGCGGAAAACGGAATGGAATTTTCGGACACCACATGGAAAAATCGGAGAAACTGTCGGTTTCTTATATTCAAGCATATCCACATATTATATAATGATTCCAGAAAGACTATGACTGTTCACACCATGACCGGACGCTCACAGCAACTATTTATTACAGCGGGCAGAGAGCCAGGCAGACATGCTTATGGTCATCTGACTCAGGCAGAACAGACCGCAGCAATGGGAGGCGCTATGGATTTACAACATTTTTTTATCAACTGGAACCTGAAGAAAAAGATTCTTGCCGTTTTTCTGCCTCTGCTCACGCTCTCCACGCTCCTGATCCTGGTCTCGTCCATTTCGCTGATCATCCGGAACGGGAAGGCAGAAGCGCTGGACAATGCAGAGGACAAGCTGTCTCTCGTATCGGACCAGACAGACCAGATCCTGTCAAATATTACCTACAACATCAAGGCATTTTCCACCAGCTCGGCGCTGCAGGACGCGATCCGGGCGGAATATCCGGACAATGCTTACGGCAACTACATGTTTTCCTCTACCATGCACAATGCCGTGCACAACATCATGGACATTCAGAGCCTGATCTCCAGCGGGTATATCCAGACGTGGAACGGGCGGGTTTTCGACATCAAGACGGATGAGATCCGCACACCGGACAGGGAGATGGACGCGCGTTATCAGGAGATTGCGGCGCAAAAGGGCCGGATCCTCCTGGAATATCCGGCGGATAAAAGCGGCGCGGCGGCTCTGACCGTGTCCAAATCGCTGATCGATATCCGGTCCGGGGCGTGCCTTGGAATTTTGAGCTTTGACATCAAGGAATCGCTGTTTTATGAAGCTTACCATTCGGTTTCGGATATAAAAAATGAAGCTTTCCTGCTGATCGACAGCGCCGGGACGATCATTTCCTCGGAGGACAGGGATGAGCTGCAGACCACGGCGCCGCCGGAAATCCTGCGTCTGCTGGGGGACAGGGGGAAGGATGTGCAGGAAAATATGCGGAAGGCGGGGGAAGCCTCAGACCTGGAACACATGCTCCTCCTCTCCACCGCCACAGAAAACGGCGACTACACGGTCGTTTATATGATGCGCTACTACCGGATCTATAAGGAAGCATTGAACCTGGCTCTGCTCCTTCTGCTCATCGGGGTCCTGATCCTCGTGACCGCCGTTTTTCTCTCCTCCCTGCTGGCCCAGAGTATCGTGCGCCCGGTGATCCGGCTGGCGGATTATGCGGACGAAGCCGGAAAGGGGCACTTCGACCTTCCGGTCCCGGTGCATTCCCGGGATGAGATTGGCTTTTTGGCAGAGCGCTTCGGTGTGATGAACCATAACATCAAAGAGCTGACGACCCGCATATACGAGGAGCAGACCCAGAAAAAGGAATACGAGCTGAAAATGCTGCAGGCCCAGATCAATCCGCATTTTCTCTACAATTGTCTGGACAACATCAGCAGCCTGATCACGGACCGGAAAAATGAAACCGCGACCGCCATGGTTTCCCATCTGGGCAGGTATTATCGGGCGATCCTGAGCAAGGGGCGCAACATCATCACCCTGCGGGAGGAGCTGAACCTGATCCGGGCATACCTGGAGATCCAGCTGATCCGCACCCCGGGCCTGTTTACCTACCGCATTGCGGCGGACGAGGAGATCCAGGATTTCAAGATCCTGAAAATGATCCTCCAGCCCATTGCGGAAAATTCTGTGATCCACGGCTTTGCGGGCTTCCGGCAGGGCGGCCATATTGAGATAGAAGGAACGCTGCAGAACCAGACCGTCTGCATCCGCATTTCCGATAATGGAAAAGGGATTCCGGAGAAAATGCTTTCGTCCATCTTTGCCCCGGTGCCCACCGCGGTGCCGAAGCATTTCGGGCTGAAAAATATACAGGAGCGGATTCAGTTAAAATATGGGGAGGAATATGGGATCACGATACATTCCGAAGAAGGGAAGGGGACGGAAATCTGCGTCCGTTTTCCGAAAATGCTGTAAAATCCGCACTGGATGCGGGCAGCACGAACAGCTGCAGTGGAAATCCATTGTAAAATTGAATCTGTGGTAAAAGCGCATTTTTGACAGATGCAGCATGAATGATGAAAGGACACCAAACGATGTATAAGATTATGTTTGTAGACGACGACCCGCTGATCGTGCGGAGACTTCACCAGATCCTGGACTGGAAAACGATGGATTTTGAGATTCTTCCGGACGCATACGACGGCATTTCCGCCCTTTCCCAGTTGAAATCCGCAGTTCCGGACATCATCATCTGCGATATCAACATGCCCAACATGGACGGGCTGGAGCTGGCCGCCATCTTAAAGGAGCATTACCCCGGCATCCACTGTGTCCTCCTGACGGTCAACGACAGCTTCGGCTGCGCCCAGCAGGCATTGAACATCGGCGTCAGCCATTATCTGCTGAAGCCCATCGAACCGGAATCGCTGAAAAACCTGATCCAGAAGATCCTGTCCCAGTTGGATTCGTCCCGGGAAAAGGAGAACTACATCAGCTCCCTGTACTCGAAGGCCCTGTTAAATGAGCGGATGATCCGGGACAAATTCCTGAACTGGCTGGTTTCCGGCCGGCAGACCCTGGACGAGCGGCAGCTGAAAGAAAAATTTGAATTTTACCAGATTCCCCTCCGCGGGGAAGAATTTCAGATCATTGCCGTCCACATGGATTCCATGGACTTTCCCGTTTCCATGGAAAAGCATATGGACGACCTGATGCAGACCGCCATCAAATCTATCGAAGACACGCTCAGCGATTACCCCAACTGCGTGGTGTTTACCGACTCCTTTTACCAGTGCAATATCCTGATGGGATATGAGCAAAATTCCGGCAGGCCGGGGCCCGGAGTCGAGCTGATCTGCCGCCTTTTGCGGGACAACCTGCTCTTTGACCTGAACCTTTCCGCGGCTGTGTTTTACAGCTGTCGGTACAGGGGGCTGTCCAACATTTACCGCTGTTATTACGAGACCAAATTTTTGTCCCGGTACAATCCGTCGGTGCTGAATAAGGGGATCCTGTCCTTTGAGGAATATATGAAAAATGCCTTCGACATGGAGATGGATCTGGATTCCATCCGCTCCGCCACCTTCCGGTTGCTGCGCTCCGACGACGAAACCGGCCTGGACACGCACGTGCGCTCCACACTGAAACTGCCGTTCGCGCGGCATTCCTTCGATACCTTCAACATGCTCCGGATTGATTTCGTGATGACCGGCCTGATGTTCCTGCGGGAAAACAAACTGGCCTTGCAGGACATTTTCGACCGGCATTACGCGCCCCTGTCCGATGTGATGGAATTAAACGAGCCGGACGGCTGCTCTGCGTTTCTGGGCAGTTATTTTCGCCGGATCCTGGAGCACATCCGGGGCAGCAAGGTCTCCCCGTCCCGCCGGATCACGGAAAAATGCATGGAGCTGATCGAACAGAACCTGTCCTCCCCCGAGCTCTCCGTCAAATGGCTCAGCTCCCAGCTCTACATGAATGAAAATTATCTGAGCCGCATGTTCCGCCGGGAGATGAACCTGCCCCTGGTGAAGTACATGATGCAGAAGCGGATGGAGGCCGCGAAGAAATATCTGGATGAGGGGTATGCCAACCTGCAGGAGGTGTCCCGCCTGACCGGGTTCTCCGATCCGCTGTATTTCAGCAAGTGCTTTAAGAAGGAGTACGGGGTGGCGCCGTCGAAGTATATCGGGGGATGATATGTAACGAATACTGCCCGGTTATTGAAAGTTTTCCAACCGTACAGGTGGAAAGTTTTGTAATCAGGACTTGCAAAGATTTTATGATTCGGCTAAAATATGGTTAAGATACCATATTAGCCGAGATTAAGAAAGGGGGCAGATTTGTTTATGTATATAAAACGCCATATGGAAATGCCGGTCATGACACTCAACCAGCAATATCCCGTACTTCTGATCACAGGCCCGCGGCAGGTGGGGAAGTCCACCATGCTGGAGCATCTGATCGAAGCGGAGGGGCGCGGCCGTGCCAAGGTAACTTTGGATGATCTTATGGAGCGGGAGCTGGCAAAGACGGACCCAAAGATGTTTTTTCAGATCCATCAGCCGCCGCTGCTGATTGATGAGGTACAGTATGCTCCTGAACTTTTTCC
>CATLCV010000211.1 GCA_949893755.1 uncultured Lachnospiraceae bacterium
CCATCCCTTTGACCAGTGAGGCCCGACCATGCCCTCCTGATAAGCAGTGGGCGGCGCCCAGGTGGTGGCGGCCTGCTTGATAACAAATCCGGACAATGTAATATATCCGATTCCGGTCTGCTCCGGATAAAAGCAGTTGCGGCGGACATTAATCTCCACATTCTCCGTATTGGGATCCGCGCCCTGGAAATTGGCATAGATCACGGTGTGACCTCCGTCCTGTTCCGTATACCATTTGTAGATCGTAAAATCCGGATCCCAGGAACTGAGATATTTGGAAGGATGGATCACGTCCTCCAGAGAGGCGGTTTCGTAGAGGGACTTTCCGTTCAGGTAGACCTCCCCGGTATGGGCCGGAGTGACCGCATTGTACCAGTCTCCGCGGATCACGGTCGTGTAGGGGTTATAGCTTCCGAAGATGCCGTTCGGAATCCGTGCCGTCCATACATTTCCTTCATACCGGGTCCAGTGCTTAACAGGCTCCGCGCCGGTGATGACCGCCCCCAAAGGAATCTCGCTGCGGTATACGATCCGATGATCTTCGTGGGTGCCGCCGCAGACCGGATTCACAGATTCGCGGTAGATCCCGGGAGCAACGATCACTTCATCTCCCGGGCGCGCGGTTTTGGCAGCCTGGCTGATCGTGAGGAAAGGGTTTTCCATTGTGCCGCTTCCACGATGGGAAGCATTTGCAGATACATAATAAATCATAGATGACAACCTCCTGTCTTTGGTTTATAATATATCATGATACTGCAAGGAACGATTGTTTTAAATAAGGATACAGACAAAAAATATAAAGATTCTGCCGGAAAAGCTGTTGATTTTAGAACTTAAGAGAGGAAATATGGAAGAGACGTCAAAATTCCAGATTGACAAAACAAAAAAAGAAAGGATCATCTACCAGAACCAGCTGCTGCACTATGGACTGTATACGCCGGAACCGGAAAAGTGCTACTGGACGGACATTCCGTGGCACTGGCATGATGAGTTTGAATTTGGCTATATCGTGGGCGGCTCGATCTTATATAAGACGAACCATCATGAATACACCCTCCGCAGAGGAGACGGCATCTTTATCAATTCCGGTACGCTGCATTCCCTGCATCGGCTGGAGGCGGCGGAAGAGATGGCGCTGTGTTCCCAGTTTTTTGACCGATCTTTCCTGGCAGGCAGTTCCGGCAGCATATACGACCTGAAATACATGATGCCCGTGCAGGATCGAAAGCGATTGGATGCCAGGCCCCTGTATCAGGAAAATCCATCGGATGCGGTATTTTTGGAGAGACTGCAGGAAGGCATCCGGCTCAGTCAGGAAAAGGCGCCTTTTTTCGAACTGCGTGTCAGAAGCCTTTTTTCCGGACTTTGGGAGACGGTGTATTCCTGGGCAATGGAAGGCAGAGAAGAAGACAGTACATTTGATTCGGAAGAGGATGAAAGGATCAAGAAAATGCTGTCCATGATCCGGGAGAATTACGGTGAAAAGATGAATGCAGCCATGCTGGCAGAGGCAGTTCATATCAGTGAGCGGGAATGCTACCGTTCCTTCCGGAATATACTGGGCATCACACCAGGAGACTTTCTGCTCTCCATCCGGCTGGAGAAGGCACAGGAGCTTTTGTGGAATACGGACCGGAGCATCCTGGAGATCGCGCTGGAGACCGGGTTTGGGACGAGCAGCTATTTCTGCAAGATATTTAAAGAGCATCATCATATCACACCGAACCAGTATCGGCGTCTGAAAAGAAGCTAAGAAGGAGCTGCCGAAAAATGAACGGCAGCCCCATTTTCCTGACGATCTTATCGGTTCCGGGTCTGTATCATGTGCTTTGCTTTTTCCATATCGTCCTTATGGACATAGAAAATATATTCGTACATTTTACTGAGATCCTCACCAAAGGTTCCTGTCCTGGCCCTGGATCCTGCATCCGCAGGCGACGGGCTCTTTCTGTTGACCACCTTTACAGAATAATCGATCCCGCTGTCTGCCAGTAAAGTCCGAATCTCGCTCTGCTCCTGCATGGAATAAGTGATACAGACTTCTCTTCGGTTAAAAATCGTGATCATAACATTCCTCCTTGTGAAATAAGTTTGGGGCTTTATCCCTTTTCAAATATCCGTACAGGCGTGCCGGCGGGGGCTGCTTTGAGCTGAATAGATTTTTTCACTCTCAATTCCCCTGCGCCAGCGGCTGGAACAGATCGTCCGAGCTCTGGTACTTCTTCCGGTATTCCTGGGGAGACATCTTGTATTCCGAACGGAAGATCCGTGAAAAATGATCCGCCGAATTATACCCGATACATTCCGCGATCTCACTGATCTTCATTTTTGTATTTACCAGAAATGAGGTGGCATCGGCCATCCGAAGCTGCTTGATCAGCGCCGTAAAACCGCATCCGGTATTCTGCTTGATCAGGGTGCTCAGATGGGGCTCGCTGTAATGGAAAAATTCTGCCAGCGATGCCAGCGTCAGCGTCTGGTAATTGTGCTGGATATATTGCAGGATCAGGGAAAAATCCGTTCCAAGCTGGTAGTTGTAGAACTGCACCGTCTTGCTGTAATCCCGCAGCAAATGCGAGAAAAACAGGTGGATCCAGTTGATCGCGTTATTGTTGCTGAACGTATCCTGCTTGTAGCACTCGGCCATGGCATTTCGGACAATGATCTTCAGCCAGTGGATATCATCGGAGTAAAACAGCAGGTAATTGGAGTGGGCGTCACCCTGCAGGATCGTGCGGAAAAAATGGGAGAGCAGATTTTTCTGCGACATCAGGGAGAAAAAGGTCGTGTTAAAGGTGCTCTTCCGTATCATGATCGTAAATACCACCGATTCCTCGTCGTTGATGATCACGTCATGCCTGGAGGAAGGCGCAATGATACACAGCTCTCCGGCTTTTAAGGTCCTCTGCTCATTTTCAAAGGCCAGGCTGCATTCCCCGGAGGCCACAAAGTTGATCTCAAAATAGTTATGCGTATGCTTGTAAGGCCGTGTATAGCGTGGATGCCGGATGATGTACACATCCCTGGAAAGGGGGATGATATCGTGCTCCACCACATCGGGGGAGACGGAGTGGAACGGCGTCAGGACAAGGACAAAGGAATTGACAGCCTCGTCAAATTCCGCGTCTGTCATATCTCCGAACATCTTATTGGCAGGAAGCTCAGGAGGCGGAGTGGTGGACATGAGCCCTTTGCGGGCCAGATAGTCCGTCATCTCCGGGAACTGCATCCGGCTTCCGGTACGTTTATAGTAGTCTTGCAGGTGAAATTGAAATTCACCATATGTGATGTAGTAAGGCATAGCTCCTCCTGATTCAAATTAATGAGAAATGCATTCCGGCGGTTTCAATTTTATGGCATTGCCGCTAAAAAAGTTCCTAAATATCATTATAGCAGACGGCTTATGTTTTGCAAGATACAATACAAGATACTAAACAGTGTCTTGCGCCTTGCTGCAAGGTACCCGGTCAGAAAAGCTGCGGTTCATACCTTCGCGATCACCGACCGTCTCCGGATCAGCTCTGTGCCCAGCCGGATCTTGACCAGCGGTGCGCCGGGCTGCTCCAGCCGCGTCATGAGACGGGAGACAGCCACCTCGCCCATCGACTGCTTGGGTACGCGGATGGTCGTTAAGGCCGGCTCGATGACCGTGCAGAACGGGATATCGTCAAACCCGACGACCGACACGTCCTCCGGGATCCGATAGCCCATCTGCCGGAACGCCTTGACGGCGCCGATAGCGATCCAGTCGTTGTCCGCGAAGTAGGCAGATGCCGTGGGAGTCCCGGCCCGGAGCAGCTCCAGCATATCGCTGCATGCACCGTCCACGGAGGGGGGCAGCCGGTGGACGATGGAGCCGGAGGTAGACATGCCGTGGGTGCGGAGCGCCCTGTAAAAGCCGTCCTGCCGTTCATTAAAATTGCTGATCGGATAGAAGGAATGAAGGTATCCCGGCTGGCTGCGGGTGTGCTTGATCAAATGGCTGACTGCCTGGAACGCTCCCAGTACATTATCCATCAGCACACAGTCACAGGCCACCCCCTCCATGGAGGTATCCAGAAGGATCACCGGAAAGGGCAGGTGCGCGAAATGCATGTAGTCCTCCGATGTCATCTCGGTTCCAAGGAGGATCATCCCCACACAATCCGAAAACTGGATCTCTTCGATCTCCCGTTCCAACTCCGAATCCTCGTACAGATACGTGATCTTCAACCGAAATTCCGCCTTTTTGCAGCCGGCGGCAATGCCGTCCGAAACCTGCGTAAAAAAAGGCGTATCCCCTACCACAGCGCCGTGCTTTTTATAGATGCAGAAATAGACGGTTCCGGTGGTCCTTTTTTTCTCCGAGATCCTGGTAAAATCATAGCCGTATTTTTCCGCGGCTTCCAGCACCCGCTTCCGGGTCTCCGTGCTGACTCCATGTCTGCCGTTCAGGGCAATGCTGACAGCGGCGGGAGATAAATTCAGTTTTTCAGCAAGTTCTTTTGCGGTTATTTTCATGAAATGTCTCCTTTTATAACTAAAAACAGCCGAGTTACTATTTACAGCCGCTTCACACACATGAGCAAAAACAGCCAGCAAAACAGTCTGGCGATGTTTGACTGATCTGACTGTCATTTATTATCTGATGATAAACAGTAACAATCGTATACAAGCATTATGCCTTATTTGTTTGGTAAATGCAATAGAAAGCTGGAAAATTTAGTAATAATTTAGTTGAAAATACTGAATAACTGAATGAAATTTAGAAAATTTTGTATTATGATACTAGCAGATTCAAGGTAACGAGAATGTTTTCAACAAAACACGGATTAAAGAAACGGAGGAACAGACATGGCAACCATCAAGATAGGCTATGCACCTACAAGAAGAAGCATTTTCAGCGCGCCCGACGCGGTAAAATACCGGGGACTGACGGCACAGCGCCTGAAGGAACTGAATATTGATTTTGTGGATATCACGGACATCAACGAAGAGGGTCTGCTTTACGACGACGCAGACCGCATCAAGATCGCGGAAAAATTCAAACGGGAAAACATCGACGGACTTTTCCTTCCCCACTGCAATTTCGGGACGGAATTTGAATGTGCCCGGCTTGCAAAGGACTTAAACGTCCCCGTCCTTTTGTGGGGGCCTCTGGACGAGCGGCCGGAACCCGACGGCGTCAGGCTTCGGGATACCCAGTGCGGACTGTTCGCCACCGGAAAGGTTCTGCGCAGGTTCAACATTCCCTTTACATATATGACCAACTGCCGTTTGGAAGACCCGGTATTTGAGCGGGGCCTGCGGGATTTCCTGGCAGTCTGCAACGTAGTGAAGACCTTCCGGAACATCCGCATTTTACAGATTTCCACAAGACCCTATGAATTTTGGTCTACCATGTGCAATGAGGGAGAGCTTCTGGAGAAATTCAACATCCAGCTCACCCCCATCCCCATGCCGGAGCTGACCGATGAGATGAAGAAGGCCAAGGAAGAGGGAACAGAAGTGGCAGAGGTGATCCAGTACTGCCGGGATCACATGGAGATCTGCGTCAAGGACGCGGAACTGGAAAATGTAGCGGCCCTGAAGGTGGCGATGAAGCGCCTGGTGAACAAATACGGCTGTCAGGCAGCGGCCATCCAGTGCTGGAACCAGCTCCAGTCCGAGATCGGCATCATGCCCTGCGCGGCAAATGCGCTGATGAACGAGGAAGGGATCCCGGTGGTCTGCGAGACCGATATCCACGGCGCCGTGACCGCTCTGATCACCGAAGCGGCAAGCCTGGGAGAGAAGCGGAGCTTCTTCGCGGACTGGACCATCCGCCATCCCGATGTGGCAAACGGAGAGCTGCTGCAGCACTGCGGCCCATGGCCCATTTCCGTGGCAAAGGAAACACCGAAGATCACCTATCCATTGGCATTTGACCATCCTGGCAGCATTACCGCGGAGGCACAGCACGGCAAGGTGAGCCTGGTAAGATTCGACGGGGACCACGGCGAGTATTCCCTGCTCCTTGGAAACGCAAAGGGAATCGAAGGGCCGAAGGGCATGGGCACCTACCTCTGGGTAGAGGTGGACAATATCAAGCGCCTGGAGGCGAAGATCGTGGAAGGACCGTACATCCACCACTGTGTCGGCATTCATGAAAATGTAGTGCCGGTTTTATACGAAGCATGTAAATATATCGGAGTCACTCCGGATCTGTATGATCCGATCGAGGAAGACGTAAAAGCATACCTGAGAGGGGAGGACATTGCATTATGAGCAATCTGAAAGCGCTGGCTTATGAAATGCGGGAACGCACCATTGACATTATCGTAGAAGGGAAAACCGGGCATATCGGCGGCGACATGAGCGTCATGGAGATATTGACAGAGCTGTATTTTGAACAGATGAATATCAGCCCGGAAAATATGGACGATCCGGACCGGGACAAATTCGTCATGAGTAAAGGCCATTCCATGGAAGCCTACTATGCGGTCCTGGCGGAAAAAGGATTTTTCCCGATCGAGGAAGTGATCCAGCAGTTCAGCAAATTCGGTTCCAAATATATCGGTCATCCCAACAACAAGCTGCCGGGCATCGAGATGAACTCCGGCTCTCTGGGTCACGGGCTTCCGGTCTGTGTCGGCATGGCGCTGGCGGCAAAGATGAACGGACAGAGCTATCGGACCTATACCGTGATGGGCGACGGAGAGTTGGCAGAAGGCTCCGTCTGGGAAGGCGCAATGGCGGCAAGCCATTATAAGCTGGATAACCTGTGCGCGGTGGTGGACCGCAACCGCCTCCAGATCTCCGGAAATACGGAGGATGTGATGGCCCATGACGACCTGCACGAGCGGTTTGGGGCATTCGGCTGGCATGTCATCGATGTGGCAGACGGCAATGACATTTCCCAGTTGAAGGCGGCATTTGAGGAAGCAAAAGAAACCAAAGGGAAACCCACGGTACTGATCGCCAATACGGTCAAGGGAAAGGGCTCCCCGGTGATGGAAAATAAAGCGGCATGGCACCACAAGGTACCGAATCAGGAGGAACTGGCGCAGATCAGAAAGGATCTGAAGGAGAGAAAGGAGGCGCTGCTCCATGAATAAGATAGCGAACAGACAGGTCATTTGTGACGTATTGGTAGAGGCGGCAAAAGAGGATAAGGATGTGGTGGCGCTCTGCAGTGATTCCAGAGGAAGCGCGTCCATGACAAAATTTGCGGATACCTATCCGGAGCAGTTTGTGGAAGTCGGGATCGCGGAGCAGAACCTGGTGAGCATTTCCGCGGGTCTGGCAAAATGCGGGAAGAAGCCTTACGCGTCCTCCCCGGCCAGCTTCTTAAGCACCAGAAGCTATGAGCAGTGCAAGGTGGACGTGGCGTACTCCAATACCAATGTCAAGCTGATCGGGATCAGCGGCGGCGTCAGCTACGGCGCCCTCGGCATGAGCCACCATTCCGCGCAGGATATCGCGGCCATGTGTTCCATCCCGAATATGCGGGTCTATATCCCCAGCGACCGTCTGCAGACAGAGCATTTATTCAAGGCATTGTTAAAGGATGAGAAGCCGGCGTATATCCGGGTCGGCAGGAATCCGGTGGAGGATGTCTACGAGGAAGGAAACGTGCCCTTTGAAATGGACAGGGCGACGGTGCTGACAGAAGGTTCGGACATCGCCATCATTGCCTGCGGGGAAATGGTAAAGCCTGCGGCGGACGCGGCAAAGCTCTTGGAGGAAAAGGGAATCCACGCGGCAGTGGTAGATATGTACTGCATCAAGCCGCTGGACAAAGCAGCGATCGTAAAGGCTGCATCCGGCGCAAAGGCGGTGATCACAGTGGAAGAGCACGCGCCCTTCGGCGGACTGGGGTCCATGGTCAGCCAGGTGGTGGGAAGCGAGTGCCCGAGAAAGGTGGTCAACCTTGCCCTGCCGGATGCGCCGGTGATCACCGGAACATCGAAGGAGCTCTTTGACCACTACGGACTGAATGCGGAAGGAATCGCGAAGAAGGCAATGGAGCTTGTATCATAAAGACAGAATGATTTGCGGCCGCATCAGAAGGAAGCTTCTGGTGCGGCTTGAAGCAGATAATGACGGGGCGTCGGAAAAAGGCTGTTCCGCAGTCTATTACGTGAAAACAGCATTTTCTGACGGCCCAGTCAGATGAAGGATGGGGTGAATGATGTCAGAACAATATATGATCAGCATTGATCAGAGTACACAGGGGACGAAAGCCTTGCTGTTTGATTCCTCCGGCAGCCTGATCCGGAGAGCAGACCAGCCGCATGAGCAGATCATCAATGAGAAGGGCTGGGTTTCCCATGATCCGATGGAAATATACCGAAATATCATAAAGGTAACGGAACGGCTGCTGGATGAAGCGCAGATTGACAGGTCCAGGGTGGCAGGCGTGGGAATCAGCAACCAGCGGGAGACCTCCCTTGCGTGGAACCGGATCACCGGGGAGCCAATGGGGCTGGCAGTCGTATGGCAGTGCGCCCGGGCCGCGGATATCTGTGACCAGGCGGCTGTGGCCGGCCATGCGGAAATGATCCGTCAGAAAACAGGGATGAACCTGTCCCCCTATTTCCCGGCGTCCAAGATCGCATGGATCCTGAGAAATGTGGAAGGCGCCCGTGAGCTCTCCGATGCGGGAGAGCTCTGCCACGGAACCATTGACAGCTGGGTGGTCTATAAGCTGACCAGGGGTGCGTCTTATAAAACCGATTATTCCAATGCTTCCCGGACGCAGCTTTTCAATATCTTTGACCTGAAATGGGACGAAGAGATCTGTGGCATTTTCGGGATCGATCCGAAAAATCTTCCAGAGGTATGCGACTCCAATTCCAACTTCGGAGAAACGGATTTTGACGGGGTGCTTCCGCATCCGGTTCCGATCCACGGGGTGCTGGGAGATTCCCACGGCGCCCTCTTCGGACAGGGCTGTCTGGAGCCGGGCATGATGAAATCCACCTACGGCACCGGCTCTTCGATCATGATGAACATCGGAGAGACTCCGGTCTTAAGCACCCACGGGGTGGTGACCTCCCTGGCATGGAGCATGGACGGAAAGGTCAATTACGTGCTGGAAGGAAATCTGAATTACACGGGGGCCGTGATCACCTGGCTGAAAGACGACCTGAAAATGATCGCAAGCCCGGAGGAAACACAAAGCCTGGCGGAGCAGGCCGCTGCGGACGATCCGCTGTATCTGGTTCCCGCATTTTCCGGGCTGGGCGCGCCCTATTGGGACAGCCGCGCCACCGCCATGCTGACCGGGATGACCAGGACCACCGGCCGGGCGGAGGTGGTCAGGGCCGGATTGGAATGCATCGCCTATCAGATCCAGGATGTGATCGAGGCCATGAGTGAGGATTCCCAGGTGAAGGTCCATGAACTGCGGGTAGACGGAGGCCCCACAAAGAATGCTTACCTGATGCAGTTCCAGAGCGATATTGCCGGGATCGACGTACAGGTGCCGGATTCCGACGAGCTGTCCGGAATGGGGCCGGCCTATGCGGCGGGCATGGCGCTGGGACTCTGGGATCAGACGGTTTTTGAGAAACTGAACCGTAAAAAATACGCGCCGAAGATGGATGCGGAGCTGAGAAACAAAAAATACGAGGGCTGGAAGAAGGCAGTGGAAAAGGTGCTGGCCTGATCGGCAGTGCTGATCAATTTATAAAAAAGATGCGGAATTGCCTGCATTTTGTACGGCGGGCAATGACGAGGGAGAGAAAAATGGAAAAACTGAAAATTTCAGAAAACAGGCGGTATTTTGTGACGGCCGAAGGCAAGCCGTTTACTTGGATCGCGGACACAGACTGGACCATACCGCAGAGATTAAAATGGGATGACGTGGATTACCTGATGAAGAAACGGAAGAGCCAGGGCTTTACGGTGCTGCAGATCGTAGCACTGGATCCGGAGCGGGATC
>CATLCV010000212.1 GCA_949893755.1 uncultured Lachnospiraceae bacterium
ATAGTACAGATCACGTGGATACCAAGCTGCAGGAAGAACGGGCAGACCGCTACAACCATCTTATAATCGGAAAGGAAGCTGCACGCCAATGCGGTACAGGCCCAGATCCCTCCCATCACAAAATCAATCCCCAGGAAGATCACTGTATAAATGATCGGATGCGAAAAATAAACCTGATAAAACAGATTCGCCGCACAGATCAGATTATGGGGAAGTACACACTGCTGCACAAATACCGTTTTTCTGATGAGTCTATAATATATTTTGAAACTCCGTTCTGCATTCCGATTCCTTCTACATATAAATCCGACAGTATAATCTATCCCCACAAGTATAAATGTTCTTTTTATTTTTCTCATGATTTTCGGTTAATCTCGCTCTTCCTTTTCATTTTTGATTTTATAAAACGGCGCTGTTTCTTACACGCATTATTATACATCATTTTGAATTTCAAAAAACAAAAATGGATTTTTCTCTAAATTTGCGACTTTTAAAATTTTCTGTTGCATCTGCTCCCCCGCACAGAGCCAAAGCCACCCCCGATATCCCTGCCATCAGAGATGCACTGTAATATTCCTGTACCGGCACTCTGTCCAGTTCCAGAATCCTTTTCCGTATCTCTGTACTCTCCTTCCGCAATTCATCCCGGTCCAGCGCTTCCGCCGCTTCACGCAGGATCATGTATTTCCCGGCAAGCCCATGGCAGAGGCAGACACTGCTGTCTTCCCTCCACCGCGTCAGACATGCAGTCCCTCTCTCAATGTCCCGCGCCACTCTCTTATCATCCTGAAATTCCTCCAGTTCCAGCAGACTCAGCCGTGACAGCAGGATCCCACTCCCGCCGTGGCACCATGCATTGGTATGTCTCCCCTGATTTTCCCGGCTACGCAGATCCTTCCAGTTCTTTTCCTCTTCCGAATATAAAGAATCCTCATATTCCAGAATCTGCCGAAGCCTGTCTGCATACTCCGGAGCCTTCGTATATTTCATCAGCCTTGCATAGGCCAGGACTGCGCCACTGTTCCCATGTGCCATACCGGCCAGAGGCGCCTTCTCCGACGCGCACAGCCAGCCGCAGCCTGTTTCCATAACCGTCCGCTTTTCCCACAGCAGTTCCCCTATCCTGACAGCATACGAGAGATACGAGTCTTCCTTCGTCTCCTGATACAGCTTCAACAGAACCACGATCCACCCGGCATTACCGGAGAGAAGGTCATAACTGGTATCCTGCTCCCCGGCATCCTGGACAATCCGCGCATGCCTGCCTGCATAATCCAGATACTTCCTGCGGCCAGTCAGACGATACAGAAGCAGATATGCATATACCACAGAACCTTCCCCGACAAACATTCCTGTCCGCCCGGAGCCGGCTGTCTGTTTGGATTCCAGGCGTCTCTCTGTATAGCAGAACAGTTCATCCGTGAGCCTGTCAAATAGACCGTCAAATTCACGGCTTCCGCCTGCTGCAATGACCGCCGCAAAAGCAGCTGCAATTCCGGGAATCCCGTCATACAGATCCATCCCTGCCGCTTCCATTCTCCATCCCTGTTCAGAAAAGTCCATCCTGGTCCAGATCTGCCTGTCTCCGGCTTCGATCCGTAGATCTGCCAGATGTCTTCCTAATCTGGTAAATACATTCCCCTGCGCTCCGTTCCCTCTGATAAGCTCCGTAGAAAGGAACCTGCTCTCTTCCGTCTGCGGCAGACTGCATCCGATGGAAAGCCGGATAAGCATCTGCTGTTTCCTCAGATTCTCAGCCGATAATCGCTGCAGTTTTTCCCGAAATCTTTCATATGCGCTCTGTTCAAAATACTCCGGATAAACCTTTTGAGTCCCATCCAGTAATCCCTTCCCTTTCCCCTGGAAATGGTAGATCGGAATCTCCATATTCATCATAGCTTCCAGTTCATAAACAAACAGCGCTGCATAACCCGCCTCCGATTTCTGCCCTTTTTTAAGGATATGAAGCAAATAGATCCGATTTCTTGTATCCTTCATGAACTCCGGCGCCAATGACGCAGTGAGATACATACCGTACTGCTGAGTATGCCGGACCAGGTATCGCCCCTCTTCCGCATATAGAGGCTCAAACAGACTCCTGACCTGTTCCTTTTCATTCCGCGCAATCTCATAAGCCGCCCGGAACCCTTCACAAAGCTCTTCCACATATCTCTGCACCTCAGCCGGTTTCCCCTGGTACACCGGCACACTGTCCTTTAAATGCATCTCCCTTCTCTCGTAAGTCAGTTTCATCCCGGACGACCTGGGATGGGTTACAGTCGGCAGCAGAAATGGCGTAACACACTTTTCCGCGGAATGAAGAGCATTCACACTCCCCTGCGCCGCGTTGTTTCCCCAACAGGCCGTCGGCAGAATCCCCGTATGGATTACCGACTGCTCCATCCATTCTCTCAGCGCCCGCATATCCGAAGCTTCAAACCTGTCAGAACAATAATCCGTGCGGGTACTGTCATTGGAGCCTTCGTCACTGCTGCCCAGGCGGGTACTCCCGTCATCAGAATGAGCTTCCCCGCGCCCGGCAGCTCCCGGCATGGCCTCCAGGTCAATCAGCTCCGGAAATTCCCCATCTGCGATCAGATTCTCTCCGTGAATATCCGACGTATCTGTAAGATAACAGATAAAAAGCTGGATTCCCAGCCGGTAAAAGAAGCGTTTTATCTCCGATTCATCCAAACAGGGAGCACATTCAATACAGGAATCCAGCCCGAAGCCCTCCATCTCGTATATCTCCCTCCTCCGGAAGCTCAGGCCGAGCCGTTCACAGAACCATCGGCTGATGCCCTGATAGATCTGATCCTTATGCAGACTGCGCGGCTTATAGATGAAAGACCTGCCATCCGTCAGCCGGATCCGTGCCGCCGTCCCTCCCCCGGCATGAACATCGGAAAGCCCCAATTCCAGAGTTTCCGCTTTCAATGGGCTGAACCGGCCATCCACCGATTCCCATATCCGGAAAAGCTGGTCAACAATCTGTTCTATCCTTCGTAAAACCAGACGAAGCAGCTCCGGATACCTGCCGCATAAATCCCTGATATACTCCGGCCGTCCCAGAAAATGTTCCTCATAATCCCGATACTCTTCCCATTCGTCCCTTCCGGAAAGTCTCTTCCCTTCTCTGCATTCCCGGATATCCTCAATCAGGCATCTGACCGGAATATGAAGAATCCCGGCCAAAACATTATCCGCTGCTATTGCCTCCTCTTCTCTGCCGAAAGGGCGCTTTTCTCCCGCCTTTTCTTTCCCATAGTCCAGGGCGATCCGCAGAAAAAAACGATAGAAATTTTCAAAATTCACAGCCTCCATTCTGTCAGTATAATAGCTGTCCGCCGCCTCATAGATTCGAAGCAGAGCTCCGCTGCACTGCCGATACAGCTTTTCCTTTAATGCCTCACACGATGATGGCTCAATCTCAGCATAAATCTCTTTTCCTAATATCCGTTCCCAAATTTTACAATTCATATTCTTCTCTCTCCATATGTATCTTATCTGCCTGTATCCTGCAGATTCCGGCTAAAAATATCAAATAGGATCCCCAGGCTTCTGTCCATTTTATTTCCATATGATATATCGCTTTATATCATAACACATTTGATAAGGGCATAACGGAATATGGCTTAAATTCCTTCTTTCTGACCCTCAATTTTGCCGCGGCTTTTTATTGAAATTCTGTTTTTAGATTTTTCCAAATCTGCAGTTGCATTTGTTCTCCTGCCATGCTATACTATCAGCACATCAAAATCACGGGCAGCATTTTTCAAATAATTCTTTCTGTCCGCCGGATACTTCCAGGTATCAGGATCTGTCTTTTCATGGCATCTCAGCCGGAAAACACAAATTTGATGGAACAACTATCATACGGACAGGATATATGCTTCGGCAAATGTGATTTGCCGTTTGGATCAGATTCTGATATAATGAAATAGACATAACAGAGTTCTCCTTATGGCATTGCAGAGCACTATGTCTCCTGTCGGAAAAGGAGGAAATACATGTCAGAACCCAAAAGAAGAACTGCTGTCAAAATTTTTAAGAAACCAAAAGGCCGCAGAGCCGCCCCAGTAAAGTCATCCATTGCATGGCAGAATAAGGATGTAACCTCAAAATATTTCGGGGAAAATCTTAAGGGGAAGTCCTTTGCTGTCTATGGATTGGAGCTCCCGGAGATTAAAGAAGTGCAGCCTACAAATCTTCCGGCTATCGAAGCCAATGAACTGCGGTTAGATAATCTTTTTTTACTGAAAGATGATTCCCTGGCATTGGTGGATTACGAAAGCAACTATGCAGATTCTAATAAGATTAAGTATCTGAATTATATTGTCCGCACATTAAAGCGAAATATGGAACAGAGCAATTTTCCATGTAAGATCCGAATGATTGTCCTTTATACCGCGGATATTCAGCGTTTCCTGTTATCTGGAATGCTGGTATTTGCAGATAAGGTGATTACAAAGGAAGATTCCAAACAGATTAAGGAGTGGATTATGATGACAAAGGTCGGACAGTTATTTTTAGAAGAAAAAATTCAGTATGGGCAGGAAATTGAAAAGCAGGTGACAAAGGATGTCACAAAAAGGGTGACTAAAAAAGTAACGAAAGATGTAACTGAAAATGTCACAAAAAACGTAACTAAAAGAAACGAATTGAAATTCACAAAGATTCTCCTCCATGCCGGTCTGTCCATTGAGGAAATCAGCAGCGCAATGACTGTTTTAACAGCAGATGATGTTCAAAAAATTGCAGAAAGGATGAGCCGAAAATCCAATAACCGCAATGCAGCGTCTAAATAGGATTTGACCTGGCCGCTCTGGGAGCAAATAACTTCCCGGGGCGGCCAGCGGTTTTCATCCCGTAACCGGCTCTTCCGCTTTATTCTCCACCGTAAGGTTCACAACAATATAAGAATACTCCAGGCTATGAAAAATACAATACGCTAATAGTGTTTAAATCAGACACTGTCCGGGCTCCACTGTCCGTACAAACGGCATGCCCCGGCCGTAGAAGGTATTAGCCACAGGTAACAGTCATTCCTGCCATTCTCTTTCACATAGTTTGGAAGATATGCGGCCATTCCCACACCTACATAATAATAACTTCCATTCGCAGAATAATTAATCCCTTCACTGTATACTCCTACATATACCGCTCTATCTCCCTGATGAAAAATATATGAAGATGTATAATCTTGTTTCTCTTCGGCAGCTAAAACATAGCCATCAGCACCGACATTAACACCATAGTATGCATACTGGATATTTCCGGCAAATGCCGTCATACACCCCATCAGCATCAAGCCAAATAATCCGGCGCCGATCATTTTTTTACCGTGCTGCACTTTTAAAAATTTTTTCTTAATCAAAATAATACCTCATTTTAAATCTTTAGAAATTTAGTTCAATATAATATAACGCATCACAGAAAATTCCGAATCTGACGGGTCATACGCAATACCAGTTGCATTGATTTCCAAATACAGCTCCTGGTTTTTTACCATCTCATCCGGCATAAAAAAGATCAGCGGATAGCTTTTTATCTCTCCTGCCTCAAAAGTTTCCATAGAGTATTCATGACCATACGCTCTCGGCGTTTCCTCTCCCAGATATCTTACCTCACTGATAAAATCATCCGTTTCAAAGGTTTTTAGCTTCAGGTAGCCCCACAGAAGATCTGTAATCGGTCCTTCCGCTTTATTCTCTACCGTAATATTCACGACAACATAAGAATACTCATTTGTGATATTTCCATTGGCATCCATCTGCGGTCCGGCCCCGCTCAGGTCTATCCCCTCGGGCAGTGCATAACCGGGAGATTCTTTTGACACATTCCATGAGTTTACTGTAAAAGAATAATTTCCGCTTATGATCGGACTCCCAACAGACACAATATTTTGGGGGTCTACCGTCAGCCCGGCTTTTTCATTTAAAATGTCTGAAAATGATTTTGATGTGTCATCTGCTTCTTCCTCCTGCCCGGGTTTCATCAGATTTTCCATCCTCTTTTCCCCCTCTTCCGAGATCTTCTGCTCTTCCTCAGTACGTCTCCCTCCCCGGAGCAGCATATAACTCATCCCAATCCCCAATATCACAAGGATAACAATAATCCCTGAAATAATCGCTTTTTTCATGTCCTTACCTCTCTTTATAGAATAGCAGCAAAAACTATATTCCATCTAATCTAATATGATAAACCGTTTCACAGCAAATTCCGGATCTTCTGGCTGTGGATTTCCTCCGCTTGTGTCAATCTCCAGATATATCTCCTGATTATTCACTATCTCATCCGGCATAACAAAGACTACCGGATATTTTTTTATCTCACCTGCCTTGAAGGATTCTTCATAGGAATCATGACCAGATTTTCTCGGTGTCTCTTCTCCCAGATAGGCTACCTCACTGATAAAATCCCCCATATCAAAAGCCTGCATTCTCAGGTAGCCCCACAGAAGATCCGTAACCGGCTCTTCTGCTTTATTCTCCACCGTAAGATCCACAACAACATAAGAATACTCATTCGTGATATTTCCGTTGGCATCTATCTGCAGAAGCCCGCCGCGCGTGGCATCCATCCCCTCCGGCAGCGCATAGCCTGGTGATTCCTTTGATACGCTCCAGGAGTTAACCGTAAAAGAATAATTTCCGCTCGTGATCGGACTGCCGGTGGACACGATATTTTGGGGATCCACCGTCAGTCCGGCTTTTTCTTTTAGAGCCTCCGAAAATGCTTCCGATCTGTCATCCGCCTCTCCCTCCTGCCCCGGCTTCATCAGATTTTCCACCTGTTTTTCCTGCTCTTCGTAGGACTTTTGCTCCTTTTCAGTACGTATTCCACCTCGGAACAGCATATAACTCATCCCAATCCCCAATATCACAAAAATAACAACAACGCCTGAAACTACCGCTTTTTTCATACCCTTACCTCTCTTCTTTGCACGCTTAATCGTCTTAGCTTCGAGCAAACAATCCAGACGCACTAAATACAACGGGGAATGCCTATGTTTTCAAAGCATCCCCTATTGTCTTGCACTCCATATATTATATATATCTATTTGGTTTAATGTCTGTCTTGTACACAAGCTATGGAAAATACAATGCGCTAATAGTGTTTAAATCAAACACTGTCCGGGCTCCAGCAGCCATACAAATGGCAAGGACCAGCCGGTGAAGGTATTAAATGCAGATAACAACTGTTCTTTCCGCTCTCTTTTACATAATTGGGAAGATATGCGCATGTTCCTGCAGCTACATAGTAGTAACCGCCGTTCGCAGAATAATTAACTCCTCCGTTAAAAACCCCTACATTTACCGCCCTGTCTCCCTGGTGGAAGATGTACGCAGATGTATAATCCTGTTTAGCTCTGGATTCTGTAGCAAATCCGCCTGCGCCAACATTTGCGTTATAATAGGTATCTGTAGTATTTCCGGCAAATGCCGTCATAGACCCCATCAGCATCAAGCCAAGCAATCCTGCTCCGATCAGTTTTTTACCATGCTTCACTTTGAAAATTTTCTTTTTAAACATAATTTTCTACTCCTTTTCTTTTTGTAATTTTTGTAAGACAGCGCTGTTCCTTACAAGAATTACTATACAACATTTTTGAGCATAAAAACCAAAATTGGATTTTTCTCTATAAATCTGACCTTTAAAATTTTTGGAGCTGTTCGGCTGCGATTCAGCAGGTCATTTCAGGTCATTTGCATGCAATTTATTGCAATGCAGAAAGCCCAAAAACCACATGATAAAAGGCCTGTCCACGATAGGAACAGACCTGCTTTTTTTAATCTTTGTATCATGCAGCCATAACAACTGCCTGCACACTCTCCATATAAAATACAATTGCAACAGCTAACTATCCCTTAACAGCAAATAAGAGTACTATATCCACCCTGAAAAATAGATATACCTCTTTCTGTCTCCTCGTCTATCCCCATGCTTTCCGCCTGTTCCAGTTCAAATAAAATCTGATCTAATGCTTCATCCTTCATTTCGTCAACCCTTTCCTATATCAAAACATTTACCTGAAACCAGTTTCCTTCGCAGGTGTAATCGATCTCACCGCCTGCGGACTCGACAATCTGTTTCACATTTGCCATCCCCCATCCATGGTAAATCGAATCCTCTTTCGTTGTCGTCAGCCAATTCCTCTTGCTTTTTCCTGTTTTTTCTAAACATGTATTCCTGATCCGCAGCATAAACATTTCATTTACGCTCCTGATTTCCAGATGGATTTTTCGTGCTTCTGCTTCACATTTCTGAGACGCTTCAATGGCATTATCCAGCAGGTTCCCCCAGATGATCATATAGTCTTCTCCTGATACTGATTCTGGCAGCGAATCCACCTTAATGTCTTCTGAAAACTGAATCCCATTTTTTTTTCATTTTCTGGCATTTATAATCCAGAATCAAGTCTATCTCCGGGATTCCAGTCCTTACATGCCGTTGGTGCAGCTTCACCTCTTCCAGGTGCTCATGGACACATTCCATAGCCTTCTCCCAACTCTTTTCCTCCAGACAATTCTGCAGATAGAGCCATGTATGTTTCATGTCATGCATCCTTTTTGCATCCTGACGGCAGTATTGTGTGATAATCTCGTTTTCTCTGGCAAGCATCTCCTTCTGGATACTCAAATTTTCTTGTTCCATCTTACTGTACATATACATTATATAAATCATACATAGTAAGAAAAGCATACTAACACCAAAAATAAACAGTACGCCTACTGCCATGTCCATTGTGTCATACTGAACTATCCCAAGTTCCAGCATCAGATCAATCCCAAACAATATCATCATTTCTGTCAGCAGAGACAAAAACCTTCTCCAACTGTTTTTTGTCATCTCTCCTAGCAGAAGTTCTATCTGATCCAGATATTTGAAATATAAAAAAAAGATAATCCCCAATTGGAAAAGACAAAGTATGCATTCGGATAACACCCTCCCCCCGCTCACATTCAAATAAGCGATTCCTTTATCCAAATAGATTCCTCTTGCAATAATAAAAGGAACCTTAAGCAGTGAGTACCCGATATCATAAAGCCAGTTCCAGATCCAGGCATCCAAAAATCTGCACCGATAAAATATTTTTATGATAGCCGCATCTGAAATCCCATAAAGAAAAATCTGCAGCCAGGGAATAAAACCTCTGCAGGAGTCCCATGCATGCCAAACCGCCAGGCCAATCAATACACACCACCCGGCTGCTCCTGTCCACCTCTGATCCCACCGCTTCTCCGGGAACATCCGGAAAAAGAGAAGGAACCCAAATATGATTTTGCAAAAGCTGATCACACCGTATAGAACCTGATTCATCCTCTGTTGCTCCAATAATCTGAAATCTGTCTTCTCACATTGGCATACTGCGGCTGGCTGATATCAAGATAAATCCCGTTCCGAAGCTTCACCTTACGGTTCTCCAAAACCATGATATGCATGATATTGACAATACAGCTCCGGTCAATATACAGAAAGTCATTCTTCGTCAGCTTGTCGTATGCCTCCGCCAGCGTCATCCTGGCTTTTTCTTTTTTCTCTTCCTTGTCAACATACACGACATTCACATATTTCTTTTCCTTTTGCACATAGTAGATGGAATCCTCCGGGATCTTCATCATCTTATCATTGTTATATATGGAAAAGAATTTTTTCTCCCGCGTCCTCAGCTTCTCCACTAAAAGCGTATACGCCTCCGGCAGTTTTTCTTTCAGCATACACTTGGGAATGTAGCGGAACGCATTGACCTCATATGCCTGTACCGCATAGTCTACATAGTTCGTGACGTAGACGATGGTCGCCTCCGGATGTCCCAGCCTTACTCTCCTGCCGATCTTCA
>CATLCV010000213.1 GCA_949893755.1 uncultured Lachnospiraceae bacterium
TTGTCTGCTCTACGATAACCTCTTCTGCCTGCTGCGCCGCCTGCTTCACTCTCTGAACTGTCTTGGCAGGCGCTTTGGCTGTGTTTTCAGCTTTCTTTGCGGACGCAGCTTTTGATCCTGCAGTTTTCTTTGCTCTGCCTTTTTTGGCCGCGCCTTCCGCTTTGGAAGAATCTACGTTCTTCTCCTCGCCTGTCGGCTTCTTCTCATCTGCCATGGTCACTGCCTCCTTAACTTACCCGGTTCGCGCTCTGGTTCACCATCTTGATGATCTCCTCGTGGGGACTTGCGATCACCGCGTATGCCGCCGGTTCTTTGATCCCGTTCGCGGCAGCGGTTTCGATCGCCTGTGTCACTGCGGACACATCCCCGCGGATGATGATGGTGACAAGACGCCCGCCCAGTTTTTTCTCCCATGTGACCAGTTCCACCTGCGCCGTCTTGCACATCATATCAATGGCGACTACGGCTGCCGTCACACTCGGGATTTCAAAAAATCCATATGCCTGTCCCATGAGACTGCTCCTTTACTAATCAATCTGAGGGATCTCCCAGATACGGTTGCCATATAAGAACCGTTCCTCACAAATGCGCTTCATGAATCTGCCGATTCTTATACGGCTGTCCATCGCAATTAGATTGTCGGGAGAATCTTCTCAACGTCGTCATGCGGCCTTGGGATCACGTGGGTCGCAACCAGCTCACCAAGTCTTGCCGCAGCGTCCGCGCCTGTCTCAACCGCTGCCTTCACAGCGCCTACGTCTCCGCGCACCATAACAGTTACGAGACCGGATCCGATCTTCTCTGTTCCTACCAATGTAACCTCAGCCGCCTTTGTCATTGCGTCTGCTGCTTCGATTGCTGCTGTCAAACCTCTGGTTTCTACCATTCCTAATGCCTGCTGTGCCATTTTTATATCCTCCTAGACTTCTTTTAAATATTTTTTATTTGGTGTTCCTTTATCTAAGCCGCTCAGTTTGAGCATCTTCTCCGTATCCTCCGTGGGCCTTGCGATCTTGTATTCCGTTACGATTCCCGCAAGCTCTTTGGCCCTGGCGCTCGCCGCCTCTAACGCGGCCTGGACATCGGATACGCTTCCGCGAAATTTCACCATCACGATCAGCGGTACAGGTAATTCATCCGCATTCGCCGGTTTGTTTTTATCAAAGGTCTCCAGCCGGACATTGCCTGCCTTGCACCCGGCATCTGCCGCGGCGTAGGCGGTCGCCAGCCCGAATACCTCCAGCATTCCTACTGCTTCTCCCATAACCACTCTCCTTCGCAGGTAATTTCATAGATCACGTCACTGTTCACGACGGCAGACCGAAAAACCATCTGCTGCCGTTCTGGATCATCGCTACTTATTCACGATCGCGATCTTGAGGCCTTCCTGCTTCAGATTTGTTACATGGGCCTCGTTGATCTGCTCCAGCGGGAATTCATGTGTGATCAGGTCGTCCATCGGAAGTCCGATCGCCTTCGCCCGTTTCAGGAAGTCAAATGTGGTCGCATAATCTCTCAGGGTGTATACCCAGGAGCCGACCAGCGTGATCTCCTTGGAGCAAAGGTCAAAGTGCGGATTGATGGTCGCGTCTCCGCCGTTGATGAAGAATCCCAGCTCGCAGAGTCCGCCTCCGTTGCGGATGAACTTGTAGATATTCGCGTGAGCCACCGGAGATCCGGTACACTGGAACGCAAAATCCGCTTCGTATCCGCCGAACGCTTCCTTCACGGCGCCGCTGAGTGCTTCGATTCCCTTGTGGTTCATGAAGTTGACGGAATTGTCTGCTCCCATCCTCTTCGCGAAATCCAGCCTCTGCTGATTGCCGTCTACTGCCACGATATTTTCAATCCCCATAGTACGGAGGATCGCGATACAGATCAGTCCGATCGGTCCGCAGCCCTGTACGACCACCCTGCTGTTGAACCGCAGGATTCCTGTTGTCTTTGCCCTCTCTACCGCGTGGATCAGTACGGCGCAGGGTTCGATCAGGATACGGGATTTCAGATCCAGGTCGCTGACATTGAATACGGTGGAGCCCTTCCGGATCAGTATGTAATCGGAGAACCATCCGTTCAGATGAATCTCATCGTCCGGAAGCAGTCCGTATACATCCGCGCCGCCCACATTCTGCTTGTTCAGGTCGAACATGGTAATGTCCGGGTTATCCTTGAAGATCATGCAGGTAACCACCTTGTCGCCCAGCTTCAGTGGCTTTCCGGCGCTGTCCACTTTCACATCCTTGCCCATCTTCACGATCTCGCCTGTGCCCTCATGTCCCAGCGCTACCGGGATCAGGCCGAAGGGATCTCTCTTAAACTCATGAGCGTCTGTTCCGCAGACACCGCACCCTTCTACTTTTACAAGAATATCGCCGTCGCCCACCTCCGGCATCGGGAATTCTTTTACATCATAATGCTCCAGAGCCGTCAGCATGGCTACATGCGCAGTCTTCGGGATCGCCCCGCCTGCTGCCGGTGCAGCTGCCGGAGCCGAAACCGGCTGGCTTAACATACTTTCCAGAACCTGCTTTACAACGGCTTCTACATTTGCAGAATTCATTTCCATTTTATATTGCCTCCTCAACTTCCAACCAGCCTGCCCTTCTGCGGCCGCAGGGTCTCATTCCCATGACCGCCCCGGCCGCCGCAGGCTGATCTCCTGCTTATTTTTATCGAATACACAGGCTGTCGCACATTACGCAGCGTCTTCTCTTTGTAAATGCGCTTGCGCTTGTCAGTCCTTCTCCTGTCCGGCTGGCAATGGTAAAGGTACAGAAGCCCTCTCCGCCGAACCCGATCGCCGCATAGGACGGTCCGTTCTTTACAAGGATCGCGGTGTCAATTGCCTTTGCATATTTGGTGATGTTGTCCACGTTCTTGGAGTGGATGTGAGCGGAATGACGGTTACCGTGCTCCAGCCATACGGCCTGCTCTACCGCATCGTCAAAATCCTTTGCCCTGACCACACCCAGGATCGGCATCATCAGTTCCTCCGCGATCAGCGGATGCTCCTTCGGACCTTCGAAGGTGATGCACCGGATATTGTCCGGTACGGTGACGCCGATCATTCCAAGCAGCGTCTTTGCGTCTCTTCCGACACATTTCCGGTTCAGGCGCCCGCCCTTCAATACCACCTCTGTCAGTGCATCCTGTTCTTCCTTGGAAGCCAGGTAGCAGCCCTGCTCGGTGATCATGTAATGCATCAGCTCATCCGCAATGGAATCCACCGCTACGATCTCCTTCTCCGCGATGCAGGGGAGGTTGTTGTCAAAGGTACATCCGTTGACAATATCCTCTGCCGCCTTGCGGATATCCGCCGTCTCATCTACCAGTGCGGGCGGGTTGCCTGCGCCGGCTCCGATGCCTCTCTTGCCGGAGGATAACACTGCCGTTACCACGCCCGGGCCGCCGGTCGCCGCGATCAGCGGGATATCCTTGTGCTTCATCATGATATTGCTGCTCTCCAGGGTCGGCTTCTCTACCGTACATGCGATGTTGTCCGGGCCGCCGGCCTCCAGCGATGCCTCATTGATCAGATTGATGGCATAAATGGATGTCTTGATCGCTGCCGGATGGGGATTGAATACCACCGTATTGCCTCCCGCCAGCATGCCGATCGTATTGCACAGCACCGTCTCACTTGGGTTGGTGCACGGTGTGATGGCGCCGATGACTCCGAAGGGTCCCATCTCGATCAGTGTCAGCCCCCGGTCTCCTGACCAGGCTGTGGTTGTGATATCTTCTGTTCCAGGTGTCTTTTCTGCCACAAGCTGATGCTTCAAGATCTTGTGTCCGACATTTCCCATGCCGGTCTCCTGTACTCCCATCCGCGCGAAGATCTCCGCATGCTCTTTGATCTTTTCGCGGATATTGGAAATAATCTTCTCTCTCTGGTCCATGGACATCCGGGCAACGATTCTTTGTGTTTTCTTGGCTGCCTCAATGGCAGTGTTCATATCCTGGAAAACACCGTGGTTGCCGGTCACGTCGGAAGCAATCTGCATCTTCGCCACCACTTCCTGCACAATGTCCTGAACCATCTGTTCATTTACAGACACGCTATTACCTCCTTAAATACTTCCCTGCCGTAGGCTGCAAGCTCGGTATCCTGCTTGGCGGTACCGCCGCTCACGCCCAGGGCTCCGATCACTTTTCCCCCGGCTTCCAGCACCTCTCCGCCTCCGAAGATGACGATCTTGCCGCCATTGGTAAACTGGATGCCGTACAAGGGCTGTCCCGGCTGGCTCAAACCACTTAAAGCCTCCGTTGACATTTTCAGGCTTGCCGAGGTAAATGATTTATTTAACGCAATGTCAAAGCTTGCTATGTAGGCTCCGTCCATACTCTGGACCGACACGGGCCTTCCGGCCGGATCCGCAACCGCCACCACCGCACGGACGCCCATCTCCGATGCCTTCGCCTGAACCTTCTCGATCAGGGCATTGGCTTTTTCCAGAGTCATCTTATGCTTGTTGCATGTGCAGACATGTCCGGCTACATGTTCGGAACCTGTATTTTTCATTCCTTCCAGTACGGCCTGTACCACACCGGAAATCTCCTGTTCATTCATAGCAGTCCTCATTTCTTTTTATGCCGGGCGCAGGCCCTAACGCCCCATACGCCCCGGCCCTCTGCGGTTTTTCTTACATTCCAAGCTGGCTCATGACCTTCCTGGTGATCTCTGCTACCAGGTCCGCGTCTGCCTTGGGAGCTGCGCCGCCGCTGCAGTTTCCGCCGCATGTATGGCAGCTCGGCTTGCCTGCCTTTGCATTCGGGCATACGTTTGCAGGATGCTTTCCGGGAAGTCCGAACTGTCTTCTGATCTCGTACAGCTTTTCCACCTGCTCTTTGTTCAGCTCCTGCGGTCCGCCGATCTGCATGGTCTGCCATAACAGACGTGCATAGAACTCAACGGATTCCATCTTATGATATGCATTCAGCAGGGAATCGGAGTAGGTCAGCGCGCCGTGGTTTTCCAGCAATACCGCGTCAAAATACTGCAGATGCTCGGATACCGCATCCGGAATCTCCATCGTGGAAGGTGTGCCGTACTTCGCGATCGGAACACATCCGAGAGCGATGACTGCTTCCGGCATGATCGGCTGTGTCAGCGGGATCCCTGCGATCGCAAATGTGGTCGCATACAGCGGATGCGCATGTACTACGGAATTTACGTCCGGTCTCTCTTTGTAGACACGCATATGCATCTTGATCTCGGATGACGGTCTGAAGCCCTTGTTAGCCTGAAGTACGTTGCCGTTTGCATCCACCTTGCAGATGTACTCCGGAGTCATGAAGCCCTTGCTGACACCGGTCGGTGTACACAGGAATTCGTTGTCATTGAGCTTTACGGAGAAGTTTCCGTCATTTGCCGCAACCATTCCGCGGTTGTAAACGCGCTTGCCGATCTCACACATCTCTTTTTTGATTTCAAATTCGTTTTGCATCCTTTTTTTCCTCCTTGGATATTTTATAATGATTCAGGTCCGCAGACCTCAATGCACTCATTTTATACGATCTATTTCTCTCTATGTCTCTTTTCTCTTACCCGCCGATCTGGCATTCGATCCCTGCTGTCTGCTCCGCAATTGCAAGCAGCTCCTGCATTTTCTCGTTGGACGGCGGCTTCACATCGCCCATCAGGTATTCTCTCCCAAGTCCGGCATATTTATCCTGCCCAAGTCTGTGATACGGCAGCAAATGGAGCCGCTTCACATTGCCGAGCGCTCTGGTATATGCGGCAATGTCCCGGATTTCCTCCAAAGTGTCGTTGAAGCCCGGTATCACCGGAACCCGGATGCTCAGCTCTGTCATATGGGAAGCCGCGATCTTCTTTGCGTTTTCCAGCATCAGCTCATTGGACCTGCCGGTAAATTCCCTGTGCTTGTCCGGATTGCAGTGCTTGATATCCAGCAGATACTGATCCAGGTAGGGAAGCACTCCTTCGATCACTTCCCACTTCGCACAGCCCATGCTCTCCATGGCTGTATTGATCCCGTTTTCCTTCGCCGCGCGCAGGAGCGCCGCCGCAAATTCCGGCTGGCAGAGGCTTTCCCCGCCTGAGAGCGTCAGCCCTCCTCCGGTCCGGCGGTAATAGGGGCGGTCCTTCTCCACGGTCTCCATGACCTCGGCCACGGTCACATCCCTGCCGATGATCTTCGGCTCTCCCTGGACCATCATGGTCTGTATGGCATATTCCTGAGATTCCGGATTGCAGCACCAGCGGCAGCGAAGCACACATCCCTTCAAAAACACAATGGTACGGATTCCGTTTCCATCGTGGATCGAGTACCGCTGAATATCAAAAATGCGGCCCTTTGTCTTCTTATACTCTTCCATGGCGCTACCTCCTGCCCCGCTTACGCCTCATTTCCGAAGCCCTGTTCGGTCCGGCGGATGATATCATCCTGCAGCGACTTGGACAGTGTCGTGAACAATGCGCTGTAGCCTGCCACACGCACCACCAGATGCTTGTACTGCTCCGGATGCTTCTGCGCGTCCAGAAGCGTCTCTCTGCTGACCACGTTGAACTGCATATGGCTGCCCTTCTGGTCAAAATAGGAACGGATCAGGCCGACAAAGTTGTCAAGTCCTTTTCTCCCGCTCAGTGCGGACGGATGGAACTTCTGGTTGAACAGGGTTCCGTTGGAAGCGATATAATGGTCCAGCTTGGAAACCGAATTGGCTGCTGCCGTAGGACCGTTCACGTCCTTGCCTGCAGATGGCGATACCCCGTCTGCCACCGGCATATGCGCCAGCCTTCCGTCCGGTGTTGCCCCTGTCTGTGCGCCCAGCGGAACATTTGCCGATACCGGGTACAGTCCGGCCTGGAAGATGCCTCCCCTTGGGTTTTTATAGTTCTCCAGCGGTCTGGTATAGGTATAAGCCACGTCCCTTGCAAATGCATCTACCTCGGCGATGTCATTGCCGAACTTCGGAACCTGGTCAATGAGCTTCTGAAGCCGTTCTCCATTGGCCTTGACCTCCGGCGACTCGGATGCCGCGACCACGGTTTTCAGGATGGCAGCGATCTCCGCCTCCCCCACGGCCTGTCCTGAAGCCCGCATCTCGTTGGCTACATTTGCCGTAACAGCGGCAATGTCCTCGGTATCAAGCCCCTTGCCGTAATTGGTCATCAGAGCGGTCTTCATTTCCTTCATAGTCACTTTCTGCTCGTCGTAGATCAGCTTCTTCACCGCATACAGGGAATCCGCCATGTTGGCAACCCCGAAGCCCTGGGGACCTGTAAAGTTGTACACGGCGCCGCCTTCCTGTACGGTCCTGCCCCGGCTCATACAGTCGTCTATCATGGACGATAAGAACGGCAGCGGGCAGCGCTCCGCATGAGCCATATCAATGGCATTGTCCGCGTTGACCAGCAGCTTGATGGCATAGTCCATCTGCATCTTGTATGCATGATAAAATTCCTCGAAGGTCTTCATATCCTCGACATTGCCGGTCTGAGGCCCTACCTGTACTCCCTTGTCCACACCGTTGGTAAATACCAGCTCCAGCGGACGGCACATATTGAAGAACGCGGCGTCATGCCACCCTTCGGTCTTGCCCGCCTTCTGAGGCTCCACACAGCCGATGATGTTGTACTCCCGGGCATCCTGCAGTGTCAGCCCTCTGCTGACCAGGGACGGAATGATCACTTCATCGTTGTAATATGCCGGAAGCCCGATCCCGGTACGTGTCAGCTCCGCCGCCTTAACCAGGAATTCATGTGGCGAACCGTTCCACACACGAACGGATAACGACGGCTGCGGAAGAAATACATGCATGGACGCCTGGATACACATAAAGGACAGGTCATTGGTCACGTCAATGCCCTCCTTGTTCTGTCCCCCTGCGATCAGGTTCTGGAACAGGCTGTAGCCTGCAAAGCCTTCTGCGGATGCCGCGTCACGGCACTTGTTCAGGTCGTTGAGCTTCACCCAGATGCAGTCCAGCAGTTCCTGGGCAAATTCCCGTGTCAGCCTGCCGCTGTCCAGATCCTTCTTATAATAAGGATACATGTACTGGTCAAAGCGTCCCGGCGAGATCGAGTGTCCGCTGGATTCGATCTGCAGTAGCTGCTGCACGAACCAGAAGGACTGGCACGCCTCATAGAATCCGTCAGCCCCCTTCTCCGGCACATTGGCACAATTCTGTGCGATCTGGAGCAGTTCCAGCTTTCTTGCGCCGTCGGTGCACTTCTCCGCCTCTTCCAGCGCCAGCTTCGCGTACCTTCTGGCATAGGTCACCGCCGCGTCGCAGCTGATGATGACCGCCTGCAGGAAACGGGACTTCCTCTGGTAGTCTCCGTCTGTCAGGCTTAAAGAAGCCAGCTGTGCCTCCGCCTTCTGCCGGATTCCGGAAAATCCGATGGCGAGCACCTCCTCATACTTGACCGTCACATGCCCTACACCATTGTAGAAATAATTTCCCGGTGTGAACATGTTGTGTTCCATGGCGGTCAATGTCTCCGGTTCCATATAAGCTGTTGCCAGCTCACTGGTGGTCCTGCCCTTCCAGTAGGCATTCGCTTCCTTCAGCTCCCGCTTGGTCTGCTCCGATATGTAAAATGGATCGGCAGACCTGGTCTCCACTGTGTCAAACTCTGCTTCCAGCCATTCGTAAGAGAACTCCGGGTAGGTCTGGCAGCCCCTGGGAGCGATGGTGGTGCTTCCCACGATCAGCTCCAGGTCACGGATGACGATCGGGATATTCTCCAAAATGTGCTGAAATGCCTTCGCACGGCGGATGACCATGGGTTCATTCTCCGTCTGGCGGTATGACTCCGTGATCAGGACAGCTCTTGCCGATTCAATCTCCGGCAGCTTCGCGTACAAATGCTCAACCAGCTTTGGAATCCGGTCAGTCTTCGGGATATCCGTACTGTTGTAAGTATATAATCCCATCTGCTTGTTACTCCTTTCTTATCTATAAACCACATTGCATCACAAGCCGAAAAAGGAATCCCCCCCGACAGATCCGCCGAAAAACGGACCCGAAAATGATACTTTTTTTATGTAATTCACAGATATATTTTAACTTTGTAGAGAGAACATATGAGACTCCCCATTCAGTTAATTGCATTATACTCCTAAAACAGGTAAAAGTCAACAAAAACCAACATATTTTATTTGGTTTTTCATTTGTTTCAAATGAATCCCAACATATTATATGTTTGGTTTTATGTGGTTTTGTGTGGAACTTTCTTTCATGATCTCCTCAAGCGCTATCAGCACTTTGTCTAAGGGCGGCAGAATCCCGCAGTCTATCATTAGTAAACCTGCACAACACAAATCCTGCCGCCTGTTATGCAGACATAAACGTTCTGATATGCTCTGCCACGATATCCATGAGATTGGTGCGGGCCTCCACACTGGCCCACCCGATATGGGGTGTGATCAGAAGCCGGTCTTTTTCCTTCACCTGAAGCAGCGGACTGTCCTCGGACATGGGCTCCCTGCAGAGAACATCCAGTCCTGCTGCCGCAATCCTGCCCTCATTCAGCGCATCCGCAAGGGCTTCCTCCGACACAATCTGCCCCCGGCCCAGATTTAAAAAAATAGCGTGGGACTGCATGGCCCAAAAAGCTTCCCGGTCCATCAGCCCTTCCGTATGGCAATTCAGCGGTGCATGGACCGACACGATATCCGAGGTCCCAAGCAAGGTCACCAGATCCACCTGCCGATAGCCTTCCTGCGCCGGCGCGCCGGATGCCGAGTAATAAATGATCTCTGCGCCGAACAGCCGGGCGATCTCTGCCACCCTTCTCCCGATCGCACCCAGGCCGATGATTCCCCAGGTTTTTCCGGTAAGCTGGTGAAAGGTTTTTGC
>CATLCV010000214.1 GCA_949893755.1 uncultured Lachnospiraceae bacterium
ATTCAGATTGATGGCGCCCCACTCGCCGTTCTTGATCTTTAAAAAGTCAACTTGACTTTTCATATGTAAATGTTTTGGCTTAGGAGAGGTAAGAGGAGCATAATAATGAAAGCTATTTATAGATAAAATAATGCCTATAAACGGACGTCCTGCCTTACGATCCATTGTATAAGGGACACATGGATCCGCTTTTCGTAAAAAGCTGCAGTAATCGGAATCAATGATATAAAATGAAAAATGCATATGTAACTCCTTTTCGTAAAGGTATAAAAAGACCGGACTGTAAAGCCCGGCCCTGTACTTTTTCCGTTCCCACTTGCTGGTAGGGTACACCGCTTTTTTAGCTCCCACTTGCTGGTAGGGTACACCGCTTTTTTAGCTCCCACTTGCTGGTAGGGTACACCGCTTTTTAGAGTATCTCTACTCATTTACTATTATATTTTGTTAAGTGGAGGATGTCAATACAATTTTTTTGGTTTGTCCATGTGTGTGGCGGCTGTCATTGAAAAAAAAGAAAGAAGGTATCGGATGAAAAAAGAAGGATTAGAACGTTTTGTCAACGCGCAGGAGCATGATTTTGCGCGGGCTCTGCAGGAGATCAAAAACGGCCGGAAGACGAGCCATTGGATGTGGTATATTTTCCCGCAGATCCAGGGGCTTGGGCACAGCCCGACGGCGCAGTATTATGCGGTCAAAGACCGGAAAGAGGCGGAAGCCTATATGAAGCATCCGGTTCTCGGCAGCAGGCTTCTCGAGATCTCCGGGGAATTATTAAAGCTGAACTCCTGCAATGCCACGGAGATATTCGGCTGGCCGGACGACATGAAGCTGAAATCTTCCATGACGTTATTTGAAGCGGTAAGCGGCGAGCCGATATTTGGAAGTGTGCTGGACAAATTTTTTGACGGCAGGCGGGATCCGTATACTCTGGATTTTCTGAACAAGGAAACAAAAGCTATGGATCAGAAAACACCGCATTTCCAGAAGATGCCTCCAAAGCAGAAGGAGGGTGCGGATCCGGCTGAGGATATTCAGAAATCCGATGACAAATTTGAGTATACGGTAGGAAATCATGCGGATCTCATCCGTGAATCCGCCGCAAAGTATCAGATTTTTGACGGCAGAAACGACTACACGCTGGAGGATTATGAGGCTCTGCCGGAGGATATGCGGGTGGAATTGATCGACGGGCAGTTTTTTGAAATGTTTGCGCCCACGCTGGGGCATCAGGCGGTTTCCATGGAATTAAGCTTTCAGATTCGTGATTTTATCCGGAAGAAAAAGGGGAACTGTTCTGTATTTGCCGCTCCTGCGGATGTCCAGCTGGATGGGGATGACCGTACCATCGTTCAGCCGGATGTGATGATCATATGCGAGAAAAAGAAGCTGAGCAAAAAGCGTGTCGTGGGTGCGCCGGACTTTATTGCGGAAATCCTTTCGCCGTCCACAAAACAAAAGGATATGTTCCTGAAGCTGATGAAGTATAAAAATGCCGGAGTGCGTGAATACTGGATGATCGATCTGGAAAAAGAGCGGATTATCACGTATGATTTTGAGGAGGACGACATTCCTGTGATCCATGGAATGGAGGAGACGATTCCTGTCAAAATCTTCGGAGGAGAACTGGCGATTGATTTTTCGGAAATCAAGAATGCGGCGGAGGGATTTGAATTATGAAGATCAGGAATGCGGCGGAGGAATTTGCATTATGAAGATCAGGAATGCGGCGGAGGAATTTGCATTATGAAGATCAGGAATGGGAGGGATTGGCTTTATGAAGATCATCAATTTGATGGAAGATACCCTGGGAGAAAGCCAGGTTTACGCGGAACACGGATTCAGCGTTTATATAGAAACGCCGCACCACAGGCTGCTTGCAGATACAGGGGCGTCTGAAAAAACATGGGAGAATGCAAAACGGCTGGGGGTGGATCTGGGCAGCATTGATCTGGTATTTTTAAGCCACGGCCACTACGACCATTCCGGCGGGATCCTGTCTTTCGCGGAGCAGAACCCGGACGCCAGGATCTACATACATGCCCGGGCAGTGCATGACTATTATAATTTAAAAGACGGACGGGAAAAATATATCGGAATCGATCCCAGGATCCGGCAATTGCCCCAGGTGGTTCTGCTGGAGGGAGACTGTGAGATCGATCCGGAGCTCGCGATTTTCTCTGGAGTGACGGGCAGGCGGAAATGGCCGGAAAGTAACCTTACGCTGAAACGGAAAACAGAAGGCGGATTCGTGCAGGATTCCTTTGACCATGAGCAGTATCTTGTTGTGAAGGCGGAGGGAAAGACGGTTCTGGTTTCCGGGTGCGCCCATAACGGGATCCTGAATATCCTGGACCGCTTCCGGGAGCTGTATGGCCGCGATCCGGATATGGTGATCAGCGGCTTCCACATGATGAAAAAGACCGGGTATGAACCGGATGAGGCAGAACTGATCCGGGATGCGGCGAAGGAACTGCGGGGAATGAATACCCGGTTCTATACGGGACACTGTACCGGGATTCCGGCATTTGAAATGATGCGGGAGATCATGGGGGAGCAGGTGCAGTATATGCATTCCGGGGATCGGGTATGGTGACAGGCGGCAGGCCCCAAGGGAAAATGAAAAACCCCGTATGATCGGGGTTTTCGCACAGTTCCTTAGATCAAGCCTTCCCACTCCTTCTCCTTAAACCCCACCAGCACCGTTTCCTCTGTCACCAGGATCGGCCGTTTGACGAGCATCCCATCAGACGCAAGCAAGCGAAACTGTTCCTCCTCGCTCATGCCGGGGAGCTTTTCTTTCAGGTTCATTTCCTTATACAGGATGCCGCTGGTATTAAAAAAGCGTTTCAGCGGCAGTCCGCTTTTTTGGTGCCATTCTTTCAATTCGTCTGCCGTGGGATTCTGCTCCTTGATATCCCGGTCCTCAAATTCCTGCTGATGCCCGGTCAGCCATTTTTTTGCCTTCTGGCAGGTGGAGCATTTTGGATAATTTACAAACAGCATGTCGGTTGCCTCCTTTTCGATCTGCGGGCCGTCAGTGATGTTTCTACAGTTTCTTACGGTTCACGATTCGGAGAACCGAGGACGGCCCGGCATTTACTTTGCACAAAATCTTGCCAGCTGTGCGGTTGCAATTGACCTGTTGAATCAGCAACCGACAGCTGGAAATCTTGTGTCTATAATGTATCACAGGGGGCGGCAGGATTCAAGAAAAAAACATCATAGCGATCACGGCAATCCCGCCCGCAAGATACAGCCCATGGATCACAAGACACACCTTCATCAGGTTGTTCTGCACCCTTGCCTTCATATAAGAAAGAATCGTAAACAACCCGCCGAAGATCATGAATCCTGCATAGCAGGCGATCATGATCTCTGCCGCAGGGGATTGCAGCGCCCAGTCAAAGGTCCGAAGCGGCAGGATTGTCCAGGGTACAAAGATCATCAGGGTACTGACAGCGGTTAAAATTTTCTCTTTCATAAAAAATCTCCTTTTCTATAGTTTTCATTATTATCTGTTCCGCCCGAACCGAAGGCAGGAAATGAATAAACAGAGGACCGTGATCCCGGCCGCAGCGGGAATCCACGGGACAAGCTCCACCTGCGCCGTATCCAGGTTGGCGGCCAGCTTTCCATATTCCGCTGTGATCACAAAGAGCGGATAGGACATGGGATACGCGAACCATGCCTTCGTGTTGATCATCAGCACGGAAGGGACGATGGAAGCAAGCCCGATCCCGATGGAAAAAATCGGCGTCCGGATGCAGACGGACAGAAGCCAGAAAAACGAGAGCATCGGGATCGCGGCCAGATAGATCAGCCCCGCTTCTCTCAGCACGAACAGGGGCGGCAGGAGCAGGGGATAATCCTGGGTATAGGACGCGATGGCTCCGCCTGCGAAATACATTCCCACAGAGATCAGGATCTGGATCGCAGCCAGAACCATCAGGATCACAAATTTTGCCAGGCACAGCAGGGCCGGACGGACCGGCAGGGCCAGCATTTTCAGGATGCCGTGATTCGTTTCTTCCGTCAGATTCAGAAGAACCGTACTCACCACCATACCAGCCGGGAACAGAAACCAGGACATCCCCAAGAATCCCTGGATCAGAAAATTATGCTCCGGGGAAATTCCTTCCGCCTGCATCTCGAAGTTCAGATGGGCGTTCAGGACGGAGGGCAGCCAGAGCAGGAAGGCGGCGGCCGTCAGGATCCACAGGATTTTGGAGCGCCGCAGCTTTTTTGCTTCGATGCGGATCAGTGAAAAAAAGTTCATGTGAAGGACCTCCTTAGCTTTAGAAAAATAAGTTCCCCGATGGCAATGACCAGCAGCTCGGCCGCAGCCGCGATCATAAAACGGCGGGCAGTCTGCGGGGGCGTATCTGCAAGGATCTGAAAGGGCATGGCAAAGGGAAACAGCGATAAGACAAAGCTTTTCACAGGCAGCAGTGTGGCCGTAAAGATACAGACCACGCCGATCCCCAGCGACACCCACAGATTCCGGCAGGCCGACGCGATCCAGAGAGCACCGAAGACCGCAGGCAGCATCAGCAGAAACGCATATCCGAAGCTTTTTAAAACACTCCAAATACCGGCGGACGCTATATTCCCAAGTCCGCCAGAAGCTATATTCCCAAACACGCCGGACAGTGCATTTCCAAGTCCGCCGGATGGTGCACTCCCAAGCCCGGCGGACAGCGCGCTCCCAGATCCGCCGGAGTGACCGAACCAATGAAAGATACAGAACGCCATACCGGCGGCTTCGACGGCCAGAATGACGGCGCACATCAAAACCAGGAAAGCGGATTTGCCGAAAAACAGCCGGCTTTCTTTTGCTGGAAGGGTGCAGATCCGCTGGATGGCGTTGTCCGCGTATTCCGTGTGGTACATCAGGCATGCCCCTGCGGTAATCAGCAGGATATTGAGCATGGACATCATCTGCCAGTTGGCGTCCATCAGGATCTGGATGGGCGGGGCCTCCAGCCCCAGATACATTTCGGAGCGGAAGGCCATATTGAGGACGGGGACCGCCGCCGCCAGAAGCCCTCCGCAGAAAAACGCGGGAACCAGTCCGGTCCGTTTCATTTTTTTACATTCCAGATAAAAGCTCATCTTGCGCCTCCTCTCTGCAGATTATCCGATTCGATCAGGGCCAGGAAGGTTTCCTCCAGGTTATCGGTGGGGAATCCCTGGGAAGCGGCATTGAATTTCAGCTCCTCCAGTGTTCCTTCGAACAGCAGATGCCCATGGTTCAGGATGCCGATGCGGTCCGCCATCAGTTCGATTTCCGATAATAAATGGGAAGACACCAGTACGGTGCAGCCGAACCGTTCCGGCAGGGAGCGGACCAGCGTCCGGATCTCGTGGATGCCCACCGGATCCAGCCCGTTGGTGGGTTCATCCAGGATCAGGATCGGCGGCCTCCCGATCAAAGCGCTGGCAAGCCCCAGCCGCTGCTTCATGCCCAGGGAGTAGGTTTTGGCAGTCCTGTGCTTGTGGGCACTCAGCCCGACCAGCTCCAGGGCTTCGGTGACGGCGGATTTCGGCAGTCCCAAAATTCTGCGGACAATGTCCAGATTTTCCTCCCCGGTCAGATTGCCGTAAAATGCAGGGGCTTCGATAAAGGAACCGGTCTCCTTTAAAATGCGCATCCGGTCCCGCGGAAATTGTTTTCCGCCGATCCGAAACGACCCGGCAGTGGGAGCTGTCAGTCCGAGAAACATCTTCATGGTGGTGGACTTGCCGGCGCCGTTTGGGCCGAGGAAGCCGTAGACCTCGCCCTTGGGAATATGCAGGCTGATCCCGGCGACGGCGGTAAAATCCGCGTAGGATTTGGTCAGGTTTTTGGTTTCGATCATGTACATGGCAGTTTACTCCTTTCGTAACTGTTTTCTTAAATACAGGTTTTCGCGCAGTGAACCATTACCGTTACTGTTCACGGTGCCTTGCGCCTGCTGCAAGACATCCGGTCGGTAACGCTGCGGTTTCTGGCATCAGGCCCCTGCTGGGCTGCAATTCGCAGCCGGCCAGGCACGTGAATTGCAATCCGTCACTGCCTCTTTATTGTACAGGGGCAGCCTTACATTCACATTCCCGCAGCCTTACATTTACCTTACATTTTTCGGGACATGGGGAAAAGTAAGGGCAGGTGTGGTATAATGAATTGCGCTGAAGCGCAAGCAGGTCATCAATTTCCTGTGGAAATTGGTGACAAAATATAATGAATTGCGCTGAAGCGCAAGCAGGTCATCAATTTCCTGCGGAAATTGGTGACAAAATATAATGAATTGCGCTGAGGCGCTAACTTTGAAAAAAATAAAAAGAAGAAGGGGTTCATATGGATCTGGAATATTTGAAAAAGAAGCGCATCCTCCTGGTGGATGACGAGCAGGAGCTTTTGGAAATGGTGATCTCGATTTTAAAGGAAGAGGGCTTTTTGCATATCGCGGCGGCCCGGACGGTTCGGGAAGCATTGGAGATCTCCGGCGGCTTCCGGCCGGAGCTTGCCGTCCTGGATGTGATGCTTCCTGACGGCGACGGCTTTTCCCTGATGGAGCAATTGAAGCGGGGAGGCGGATACCCCATTCTGTTTTTGACAGCCCGGGGCGAGGACGAGGATAAGTTCCGGGGCTTCGGCCTGGGGGCGGACGACTACGTAGTGAAGCCCTTTCTGCCAAAGGAGCTGATCTTCCGCATCATGGCCATCCTCCGCCGGACCTATCAGGGGGAAAATCCTCTGGTCAGGCTGCGGGACTGCGAGATTGATTTTGACCGTGCAGAGGTGCTCCGGGATGGGGAGCGGACCCCGCTGACCGCAAAGGAATATGAGATCCTGGGCGCCCTGTGCCGCAGCGCGGGGAGGATCGTGACCATCGATTCCCTGTGCGAGGCGGCCTGGGGAGAGAATCCCTTCGGATATGAAAATTCCCTGATGGCCCATATCCGCCGTATCCGGGAAAAGATCGAGGCCGATCCGTCCCATCCCGTATCTTTGATCACGGTGAAAGGGCTGGGCTACAAGCTGATCACAGAAAGGAACATAGTCTGATATGAAGAGTTTACCGAAGCTGATACGGCGTTTCGTGGGAATCCTGGTACTTTCGGCAATCCTGCTGATTCTTTTGAATCTTGTGCTGCTGGGGATCGTCGCGTCCACCCAGACGCCCAACGCCCATCCGTGGAAAACCGCCCAGGAGCTGGCGGAAAGCCTGCGGCGCGATGGGGAAGGATATCATCTGTCAGATGAACTTATACAGGAATTAAAAGAGTCGGATGCCTGGGCAATTTTTATAGACAATGCTTCCATGCAGGTAGTCTGGCAGACGGACGGCCTGCCGGAGACGGTGCCCATGTCCTATTCGGCCTCGGACATTGCGCACCTGACCAGGGGCTATATCGACGATTATCCCACATTTACCGGGGAGGCGGAAGACGGGCTGGCAGTACTGGGATATCCGAAGGACCGTTTTTGGAAGCATATGTGGCCGAGTTGGGATTATCAGTTTATTGCGGATCTGCCGAAAACAGTGCTTTCCGTATTGGCGGTCAATGCTGCGATGGTTTTTCTGATCTATATGGCAGCGAATACCAGGCTGTTTGGGTCTGTGAGGCCCATCATAGACGGCATCCAGGCCCTGCCGGAAGGAGAGGCCGTCCATCTTAAGGAAAAAGGACTGCTCTCGGAGCTTGCCGTGAGCATCAACAAAACCTCGGAGCTCCTGCAGTCTCAAAGCTACCGGCTTCGGAAGAAGGAAACGGCAAGGGCGAACTGGATCGCAGGGGTCTCTCATGATATCCGGACGCCGCTTTCGATGGTGATGGGCTATGCGGGCCAGCTGAGGGACGATCCCCAGCTGACCGGCGGGGAACGTCAGAAGGCGGCGGTCATCGTAAAGCAGAGCGAGCGCATGCGGAACCTGATCAACGATTTGAATCTGGCTTCCAAGCTGGAGTATAATATGCAGCCGCTCCATCTGCAAAAGGTGAATCTGGTTGCAGTGGTCCGGCAGGTGGTGGTGGATTTTATGAATCTGGATATCAGCGGCAGGCATCCCATCGAATGGGAAACGGAAGAAAACCTGACGGTCTGTCCGGTCTGCGCAGATCCGGATCTGGTGAAGCGGGCAGTCGGCAACCTGATCCAGAACTGCATCAACCACAATGAGCAGGGATGCACGATCTATGTCCGCGTAACGATGGAAAATGAGAGATGTGCGGTGACGGTTGCCGACGACGGTGTGGGTGCATCCCAGGAGCAGATGGAAATGATCAGACGGGCCCCCCACTATATGGTCTGTGATGAGAGGACCGCGGAGCAGAGGCACGGGCTGGGGCTGCTCATCGTCAGGCAGATCATGGCAGTTCATGGAGGGGAGGTAGAGATCGGGCAGAACGCGCACGGCGGATTTACGGTGAAGCTTGAGATGCAGCGCTGTATCAGTTCCGGGGCGTAAGCCGGTCAAACTGAATTTGTGCTGTCCCTGTTGTCAGAAACACTTTTTTTGTAAAGCATAGTGTAAATTTCAAACGCATAGACACATTAATAAAATAAGACTGGTATTCCCTTGTTTTTATCCGCGGATTTTTTTATAATGGATAAAAGGGTCTGCGGATAATTTTCGGCGGCGGGAAAGGACAGGTGAATGCAATGACAGAGGCACGCTTCTGCGAACACATTATTTTTCTGGCTCATGCGCCCCTGCGGGTATACGACAAGTCCGGCGTCCGCAGGGCGGTGTATGTGGATCATGGAGAACAGACAGACATCCTGGAGGCGGATCCGGCCTTTGAAAAAATGCTTCTGGAAAAGAAGCGGGAAGAGTTCCCGATCCTCTATACCGAGCAGGCGCATATTGCCTACGGGATCATTGCGGGGAAGGAGAGGGACTATATCCTGGGACCCTGCTGCATGGACGGCAGGCCCTCCGCCACCGTGCGCTTCCTAAAGGAGAAGCATGGGCTGGACGCCGGCACGCCATACCGGATCGGGTACATTGACCAGTACGAGCTCAGTGAACTGATCGTCATGCTTTATGAGATGGTGACAGGCAATCTGTTTGACAAAAATCAGCTCATGATCGTCAGCTTTTTGGATAAAGAGATGGAGCAGAACCTCGGCAGACAGCGCCACCGGGTATTCCATGAGCGGCAGGAAGAGGCCGTGCTCCACAATCCATACAGCCAGGAACTGCGGGAGCAGGGCAGCATCAAAAGAGGAGACCTGGAAGGGCTGCATAAAAGCTTCCGGGAATCCTATGCCGGGAAAGTGGGACGGGTCGCGGCGGATGAGCTGCGCAATATTAAAGATCTTGCCATTGCGGTGATCTCGGTGTCCTGCCGTTCCGCAATCGAAGGAGGAGTTCTGCCGGAGATCGCGTTCAGTGTTTCGGACGCCTATATCCGGCAGGTGGAAGAGACGAAAAATGTGGGAGAGGCAACGGCTGTTTCCAGAAAGGCAGAGATCGATTTCTGCCGGATGGTTCAGGAGGAGCAGAGATACGGAAGGCAGTGCGGGAAGCGGCAGGGGAAACAGAGTACGGTCGTGGTAAGATGCCGGGAGCTGGTCCTGAAGTACCTGCATACAAAGCTTTCCGCAAAGGATCTGGCGGCTGAGCTGGAAGTGACGCCGGGCTACCTGTCCCAGATCTTTGCAAAGGAAGAGGGAAAGACGCTGACAGATTATATTGCGGATGAAAAGATAAAATTTGCGAAGGAGCAGCTGATCTACACGGAGGATTCCTATGAGCTGATCGCGTATACCTATGGGTTCTCCTCGCAGAGCCATTTTGGAAGCGTGTTTAAAAAGCGGAC
>CATLCV010000215.1 GCA_949893755.1 uncultured Lachnospiraceae bacterium
GGTGAAGGAAAAAAGCTTCAGCGGACGGATTGACTATAATGAGGCGTTTTTGTATTTTGACCAGGAAGGGATCGCTTCCCTGATCACCGGAACCGAGATCGAAGGGGTACCTTATATAGAAGGAATGGAGATCAATCCGGAGGAAGTCCTTCTTGGGAGTGTGCTTCCGGTTACGGACGGACAGATCTTTGAGGAATTGAAGACTTTGATGCCGCTGCTGGAAAAGCAGGAACTGTCTCCGGACAGGATCAGCTGTGCAGGGGCGGATCTGACCCTGCATTTCGGGGGTGTCCGGGTGCAGATCGGAAGCGGCCAGTTTGCGGACAGGCTGGCCCAGGTGCCGCCGATCCTGGAAAAGCTGGCCGAGCTGTATGCGGATCAGACAGGAGTCCTTCATCTGGAAAATTATGACGTTTCCGGGAGCTCCATCCGCTTTGTACCGGACACCGCAGCCCAGCCTCAGCCCGAAACCCAGTGATCAGAACGGAAAAATGGAAAAAAGGTGCATAAATTGATTAAAAAAATCAGAAAATACACAAAAATCTATTGATTATTTCCCGAAAAGACTTTATTATATACTTATTGGATTGTATCATTCAATGGTAAGGAATGCTAGAGTATTGATAATAGATGATAAAGGAGGAAGTACTCTTGTTAGAAATTAAAACCAACGAATCAGAAGCTGCCGCACGGATTATCGTAATCGGAGTCGGCGGAGGCGGCAACAATGCTGTGAACCGTATGATTGATGAACAGATTGCAGGTGTAGAATTTATTGCGATCAATACAGATAAACAGGCACTGCAGTTATGCAAGGCGCCCACTCTGATGCAGATCGGAGAAAAGCTTACCAAGGGTCTCGGCGCCGGAGCACAGCCGGAAGTAGGCGAGAAGGCGGCGGAGGAGAGCGAGGAAGATATCTCTGCTGCTCTCAAAGGTGCGGACATGGTATTCGTAACCTGCGGGATGGGCGGCGGAACCGGAACCGGCGCGACTCCGGTTGTGGCAAGGATCGCGAAGAACCAGGGGGCTTTGACGGTGGGCGTTGTGACCAAGCCGTTCCGTTTTGAGTCCAGAACCCGTATGGCGAATGCGCTTGCAGGGATCGACAAGTTAAAAGAGAGTGTGGACACTTTGATCGTCATTCCCAATGACAAGCTGCTGGAGGTCGTGGACAGAAGAACGACCATGCCGGAGGCTTTGAAGAAGGCGGACGAGGTTCTGCAGCAGGGAATCCAGGGCATCACGGACCTGATCAATGTACCGTCCCTGATCAACCTGGACTTTGCAGATGTCCAGACTGTCATGAAGGACAAGGGGATTGCCCATATCGGAATCGGTGAGGGACGCGGGGATGACAAGGCACTCGAGGCTGTCAAGCAGGCAGTGGCAAGTCCTCTGCTGGAGACTACGATCCAGGGCGCTTCCCACGTGATCATCAACGTATCCGGCGACATCACTCTGATGGATGCATCGGACGCGGCAGAATTTGTACAGGAGCTCGCCGGAGAGAACGCTAATATCATCTTCGGTGCTACTTATGATGACTCCAAGTCTGATGAAGCGAAGATCACTGTGATCGCTACGGGCTTACATAATGTAGGCGGCAGCTCATCCAAGCTCAAAGCAAGACTGGAAGGACAGCAGAAGATGGGATCCATCCTTCCTTCCGGAGATATGGTGAGCCGTATGCCGATGGACGGAGGCGCAATGAGAAGCGCGGGAACCAGAGCTCCGGCAGGCACACGGCCGATGGGAGGTCCGTCTCCGACGATCCAGCCAAGAACGACTTCCAGCAATGTAAGGGAACAGTCGATCAAGATTCCGGATTTCTTTAAAAAATAGTATGGAAAACCAGCCTGCGGCGGTTTTTCTGCATACAATGGCATTTCAAAACCGCTTTTCTTTTATGGGAAAAGCGGTTTTTTGTCGAACTTTTTTGTCGAAATATATTCTCAAAGTCTCGTCAGCATCTGACAAAAATCCGATATGGTACGGCATATAATATTTTTTGTGCATGAGGACTTGTTCGGCCATCCTGGAGAGGGAAGTGAAGCATGTATTATGAGCTGTACATAGATGTATTGTTTCTGATCAATTTTATGATGGACTCTCTGCTCCTTCTGGCAGTCAAAAAGGTGCTGAGATGTCCGGTAAAAAATGGCCGCGTATTTGTCGGGAGCGGACTCGGAGCCGTTCTCACATCTGTGCTCGTGGCGCTGCCGCTGCCGGCTGCGGTGAAGCTTCCGGCGTATTATGCGGGGATTCCCGGCATGATGATCCGGACCGGACTGGATATACGTAAGGGAAGGCAATTTTGGAAGGCCTTCGGCCTTTTATATGTATCGGCATTTCTGATGGGAGGAATGCTGCAGATCCTCCGGCCCTGGGTTCGGACAGGAAGTCTTTTTTTTGCCGCGGCAGTGCCCATTTACTATCTGATGTACGGAATCTGGAGATTCCTGACCATGCTGAGAAAACAGGAGGAGCGGCTCTGCGAAGTTGTGCTGTACGTAGGGCCGGAAACGTACAGGATGCATGCACTGTTAGACACAGGAAACGGATTGACCGATCCCATATCAGGGGACCCGGTGAGCGTCATCGATCCGGCCTGTGCGCAGAAGATGCTGGAGAAAGAAAGAACAGATACGGGGGTACGGTATATCCCTTACCGCACGGTTGGCGGGGAAGGGGTGATGCCTGTATTCCGGGCAGAACAGATGGAGGTCTTTCTGCCGGGAGAAAAGGGGGAGTTCAGAATGCAGCGTCCGATCATCGGAATCTGTGAGGGTCAGATTTCAGGACATGAGGAGTATCAGATGATCTTGAATCCGGATGTTCTGGCCGGCGGATCCTTTGCAGACAGCTGATGACAGGAGGATACGGGAAATGATCCGTATTTGAGATCTGCTGCGCAGATTGGTTACAAATAAAGGAGGAAAAAAGAATGGTTGTTAAGGTAGCCGTACCACGACAGTTTAAGCTGAAAATCATACCAGATTTCAGAGGAATTTTCTTTTCCAATCAGAAGGAGATTCATTACATAGGGGGATCGGAGGTGCTTCCGGCGCCGCTCGAGACCGAGGAAGAATCAGAAGTGATCGACAGGCTCGGGACCGAGCGGGATGAGCAGGCGAAAAAACTGCTGATCGAACACAATCTGCGGCTGGTCGTCTATATCGCGAAAAAATTTGACAATACGGGGGTAGGAGTGGAGGACCTGATCTCGATCGGGACCATCGGACTGATCAAGGCGATCAATACCTTTAATCCGAATAAAAATATCAAGCTGGCCACCTATGCCTCCCGATGTATCGAAAATGAGATATTGATGTATCTGCGACGGAATAATAAGACGAAGATGGAGGTGTCCATTGATGAACCTCTGAATGTGGACTGGGACGGAAATGAACTGCTGCTTTCCGATATCCTGGGAACCGAGGAGGACACGATCACCAAGGACCTGGAAAACGAGGCGGAGCGGCGGCTCCTTGTGAAGGCCATCAATAAGCTGTCCAGCCGGGAAAAGCTGATCGTCCGCATGCGTTTCGGACTGGATAATCCGGACGGAGAGGAGAAGACCCAGAAGGAGGTGGCGGATTATCTGGGGATCTCCCAGTCCTATATCTCACGGCTTGAGAAAAAGATCATGCAGCGGCTGAAACGGGAGATGGTGCGCTACCAGTAAAAAATAGAATCAGAGAGCTTTGGCCTGCCGCCGGACAAAAAAATCCTTTACGCTTCACCAATACAATGCTATAATATCCACAGGACTAATCATTTTAATTTGCAGGAGAGCGTGGTGAAGAGAATGAAACTGACATTTGTTGGGGCTGCCCACGAGGTGACAGGAAGCTGTCATCTGCTGCAGGCGGCAGGGAAGAACATTCTGGTGGACTGCGGTATGGAACAGGGGATCGACCTGTATGAGAATCCCGGGCTTCCGATCGCGGAGAATGAGGTCGATTATGTGCTGCTGACCCATGCCCATATCGACCATTCGGGCATGATCCCGAAGCTGGTGAAGGAAGGCTTCAAGGGCGAGGTGGTAAGCACCTTTGCCACATCGGACCTTTGCAATATCATGCTTCGCGACAGCGCCCACATCCAGGAATTTGAGGCAGAGTGGCGCAACAGAAAGGGCAGGCGTGCCGGCTATCCGGAATATGAGCCTGTTTATGTGATGGAGGACGCGCTGAATGCGATCGAGCTGTTCAGGCCCTGCGGTTATGGACAGAGGATCCAGCTCTGTGAAGGGATCGATGTCCGTTTTACGGATGTGGGGCATCTGCTGGGGTCTTCCAGTATTGAGATCTGGGTGACGGAAGGAGAGGAACAGCGCAAGATCGTATTCTCCGGCGATGTAGGAAACCAGAACCAGCCGATCCTCCGGGAACCGTCCTATACGGAGGAGGCGGATTATGTGGTCATCGAATCTACATATGGAAACCGGCTCCATTCCACGGAAAAGGTGGATTATATCGGGACATTTACCCGGATCGTCAAGGAGACCTTTGACAGGGGCGGCAATGTGGTGATCCCGTCCTTTGCGGTAGGCCGTACCCAGGAGCTTCTGTATTTTATCCGGGAGATCAAGGAGCAGAACCTCCTGCCGGAATACGCGGATTTTGAGGTCTACCTGGACAGCCCGCTGGCGATCGAGGCTACCAAGGTGTTTACAAAGAACATGAAGGGCTGTTTTGACGAGGCGGCCTTAAAGCTGGTCAATTCCGGGATCAACCCGCTGGTGTTCCCGGGGCTGAAGATCTCGACGGGCAGCGAGGATTCCAAGCAGATCAACTTTATCGAGAGGCCGAAGGTGATCATATCCGCTTCCGGCATGTGTGAGGCCGGGCGGATCCGCCACCATCTGAAGCATAACCTGTGGCGGGAGGAATGTACGATCCTGTTCGTCGGCTACCAGGCAGGAGGCACGCTGGGACGCCGGATCCTGGAGGGTGAGAAGGAGGTCAAGCTTTTCGGCGAGACCATCGAAGTCCGGGCACGGATCGAAAGCCTGAAGGGAATCAGCGGACATGCGGACCTGGACGGGCTGCTGAAGTGGCTGGAAGGCTTCAAAAAACCTCTGAAGCGGGTATTTGTCGTTCACGGCGAGGATACGGTGACAGAGGAATTTGCCCAGACCGTGGAGGAAAAGTTCGGCTTTCCGGCATTTGCGCCGTTCCCCGGCGGAGAAGCGGACCTGATCGCGGATGAGATCCTTTCCGAGGGCGTCCGGATTCCGGTTAAGACCAAGAAGCCGGCACAGAAGAAGGCTGACGCGGCGACAGAACGTCTGCTTTCCGCTGCCAGATGGCTTGTGGAAGTGGCTGCAAGGTGTGAGGGCATGGCCAATAAGGATAAGGCCAAGTTTGAGGCTCAGATCCTGAATCTTGCGGATAAGTGGGAGATCAAGTAATAAAAAAGGGAATGTAAACAATGAGAAAGCCATGCACCGGTGCATGAAGGCAGATGCCGGTGCATGGCGTCTTATGATGTGAAAAAGAGAGGAATGAAACATGGACAGTACGTGGGGGATTTTTGCGATCATTGTCATCTATCTGGTGGGAATGGTCGCCGTGGGAATCTACTTTATGAGGAGAAACAAGTCAACAGGAGACTATTATCTCGGCGGGAGGAAGCTGGGGCCGATCGTGACCGCGATGAGCGCGGAGGCATCGGATATGAGCAGCTGGCTTCTGATGGGCCTGCCGGGAGTCGCTTATCTGACCGGTGTGGCAGACGCGGCGTGGACAGCCATCGGACTGGCCGTGGGAACCTATTTTAACTGGCTCATCGTGGCAAAACGTCTGAGGAGGTATTCCGTGATCGCCGGAAATGCCATCACCATTCCGGAATTTTTTTCCAACCGCTATCGTGATAAGAGCAATATTCTGGTTGCGGTTTCCGCAGTGTTTATCGTGATCTTTTTTATACCCTATACGGCATCCGGATTTGCGGCATGTGGGAAACTGTTTTCCACATTATTTGACGTGCCCTATTTTACCGCGATGGCTGTCAGCGCGGTGATCATCGTTGCATATACCGCCCTGGGCGGATTTTCCGCGGCAAGCACCACGGATCTGATCCAGAGCATTGTCATGACGCTGGCATTGATCTGTGTGGTCCTGTTCGGCATCAGCACGGTGGGAGGAACCGGGCTTGTGCTGGAGCAGGCGGGAGAACTGCCGGGCTATCTGTCTTTGACCAGCATCTACAGCGGCGGCGGGGCGTCGGAATACGGGGCTATCAAGATCGCATCCACATTTGCATGGGGACTGGGATATTTCGGGATGCCTCATATCCTTCTGCGCTTTATGGCGATCCGGAATGAAGGGGAGATCCGGCTGTCCAGAAGGATCGCGTCGATCTGGGTCGTGATCTCCATGGGCGTGGCGATCTTCATCGGGATCATGGGCTACAGCCTGAGCAAAGGCGGCATGATCGAAACGCTGGAGGGAGCAGACTCGGAAAAGCTGATCATTGTGATCGCGACCCTGATGAGCAAGAGCGGGATTCTGGGAATTGTGATCGCCGGCCTGATCATGTCCGGGATCCTGGCGTGCACCATGTCAACGGCGGATTCCCAGCTTCTGGCGGCATCCTCCAGTATTTCGGAAAACCTGCTGAAGGATGTGTTCCATCTCAGGATCAGCGAAAAGGCATCCCTCATCGCGGCCCGCACGACCGTGCTTCTGATCGCCGTCCTGGGTGTGATCCTGGCCGTAGATCCGAACAGTTCCGTATTCGGGATCGTATCCTTTGCCTGGGCGGGCTTCGGCGCGGTATTCGGCCCGGTCATGCTGCTGGCCTTATTCTGGAAGCGTTCCAACCGGTACGGCGCGATCGTCAGCATGCTCTCCGGCGGGATCATGATCTTCGTGTGGAAATACATGGTGCGTCCCATGGGAGGCGCATGGGATATCTACGAGCTGCTTCCCGCATTTTTGGTGGCCATCGTCCTCAATGCGGCGGTCAGCCTGGCGACTCCTGCCCCGGAAGCAGAGATCCTGGAGGAGTTTGAGCAGGCTGCAAAGTAAACGGATCATTGCTGCGTACACCGCAGATCGATACAGCAGCTGCGGATCCGCAAAATAAGGTTTTTCAAACACACCGCATTTGTCAAGGGCTAAAAGTTTTTTTAATTCCCTGCCAAAAGGAATAACAAATCACCAGAGTGAGAAAAATCCTACTAGATCATATTTTATCTGGCAGGAGGATTGAAACGATGGCTTTGAGTAAAGTAGAAATATGCGGTGTGAATACGGCGAAGCTTCCGCTCTTAAAAGAAGAAGAGAAGGAAGCTTTGTTCGCGCGTATAAAAAAGGGAGACGAAACGGCAAGGGAAGAGTATATCAAGGGAAATCTCCGTCTGGTCTTAAGCGTGATCAAGCGCTTTACGAACAGCAATGAGAACGCGGACGACCTGTTTCAGATCGGATGTGTGGGGCTGATGAAGGCGGTGGATAACTTTGACCCTGACCGTGAGGTGAAATTTTCTACTTACGCGGTGCCCATGATCATAGGGGAGATCCGGAGGTATCTTCGGGACAACAACTCGATCCGGGTCAGCCGGTCCCTGCGGGATACGGCATATAAGGCCATTTATGCCAAGGAAGGCTATATGCGCAAATACATGAAGGAGCCGACCATGCAGGAGATCGCGGAAGAGATCGGGATCGCCAAGGAGGACATCGTCTTTGCGCTGGATGCCATCCAGGCGCCGATGAGCCTGTATGAGCCCGTGTACAGCGACGGAGGAGACGCGCTGTACGTGATGGACCAGGTCAGCGATAAGAAAAGCCGGGAAGAGAACTGGATCGAGGAACTATCCCTGGAAGCGGCCATGGAACGGCTCAACGAGCGGGAACGCTATATCATCCGACTGCGCTTTTTTGAAGGCAAGACCCAGATGGAGGTGGCGGAGGAGATCAAGATCTCCCAGGCCCAGGTCAGCCGGCTGGAGAAAAACGCTTTGAAGGTGATGCGGCAGTACCTTCTGGGAAAATAGGCTTCCGTTCACGGCCTGAATGACCGCTGATAAGAACGAAAAAAGTAGGAAATTGAAAAAAAAGAAAAATTTTAGTTGAAATTTCCATGGCTTCATACTATGATTAACTATATAAAAAGAAGGGTATGATCTGCCATGTACAGACTTTGTATTTTTGACTTGGATGGAACACTGACCAATACGTTGGAATCCCTCACATTTTCCGTGAATGAGACCTTGAAGGAGATGGGCCTTCTGCCGGTGACGGCAGACCAGTGCCGGCAGTTCGTAGGCAACGGGGCCCGTGTACTGATGGAGAGGTCGCTTCTGGCGGCAGGAGAGGCGGATACGGGCAGGATTGATGAGGCGATGCGGATATATGGACGTATATTTGACGCCAACTGCACATATCATGTAGTACCTTATGAGGGAATTCCCGGGATGCTGACGGCCATGAAGCAGGAGGGGCTTAAGCTGGCGGTGCTTTCGAATAAGCCCCATCGGCAGACAGTTCATGTGGTGGAGGCTGTGTTCGGCAGAGGGGTGTTTCGGCACATCCAGGGGCAAAAGGAGAACATACCCCGCAAGCCGGACCCGAAGGCGGCTCTGCAGATCGCAGAGGAACTGGGGATAGCCCCGGAGGAGACCGTATATATCGGGGACTCGGAGGTAGACATTGCAACGGGGACCAATGCACACATGAGGACCATCGGTGTGACATGGGGGTTCCGGGGCCGTGCGGTCCTTGAGGAGGCCGGTGCCGGTTATATTGCCGACTCTCCGGAAGAGGTCATAAAACTGATCAGGGAATAGGGAGGTTAAAGAACATGGGTGAATATAGTGAGGAATGTCTGTTGACGTTTCTGGAAAGACAGTCTCAATTATTTGACGAGCCGGTTGCCGGTACGATCGAAGAGGCGGAAGCGTTTCTGGAGGATTGCATGGCAGTTGTTGTAGATACGCTGGATGATGTAAGAGAATATCTTGACGAAAACGGGATTGACGTGAACAGTATGGGCAAGGATGAACTGGAAGAGGCTTCCGAGGTGTTCCCATTGCCGAACGGACAGTATCTGATCGTAGAAGGCTGAGAAATGAACGATGGAGGTCTCCGGACAAGGCCGTGTGGCAAAAGGCAGCAGAAAAAAGTCGCAGCCTAATCGACTGCGGCTTTTTCTACGGTTTCGGCAATGGCATCCAGAATGACCTGGGATGTATACGGAGACTGTTCGGATAGTGTGATATTTTCCAAAGACTGTGTTTTGTAGATTTGTTCGGCAATATCCTCGATGGCCGGCTGGATCAGCGGGAACATCGTGGCAATACTCTCATCCAGATTGGAGAATCGGATGGAGTTGATACGGGATTCATCTACAGATACCTCTACCTCCAGATTGGTGTTGTTGAGTGTGAGGGCAGAGGTATAGATTCCGGGGGTATATTGTTTCTCCGCATGGGCATCTGCAGGCTGCTTTTTTCCGCCGGGCCGGAACATGACGACCAGCAGGATGATGAGCAGGATGCCGAGTGCGGCGAATATGGCAGTGTAAATGATTTCTTTCATATGCAGAACTATGATTTTGGTTTTGGAACTCATGAAAGTAACCTCCCAAAGTGCATTTTTTATAGTGTATGACAAAGAGGAGGGAAATATACCTTTGGGGGTGTCCGGAATAGGAAAAGGGAGAACGGTTCGGCGCAGGGATGTGTATTTCGGCGCGGGACGGTTGCGAAGAGGGATTCGGACATCCG
>CATLCV010000216.1 GCA_949893755.1 uncultured Lachnospiraceae bacterium
GTCCGAATCCGAGGATTCCGAGCTGACAAATGAAGAGGTTGCCGAAAAATTCGCGGCTCTTGAGACCTTTGCCTTTTATCACTCCCATACCGGTGAAAAATACAAAGAGCTGTTTTATTTTATCCCCTTTGATGAAAAAATACGCCTGTATTTTATCATGTCTGTCAACGAAGCCGTATTCCGGGAGCAGACCCGGACGTTTTTTACCATGAGCATGATCATGCTGGTCATCAGTATCCTGACGATACTCAGTATGCTCCTGATCGTGATGCGGTATCAGATGAAGACGATCCGCGCTTCGGAAAAGGAAAAATCCCAGAAAGAGTTCCTTTCCAATATGAGCCATGAGATCCGGACCCCGCTGAACGGCCTGATCGGTATGAATCATCTGATCATGGTCCACATTGACGACGACGGCCAGCGGCCGCAGATCAAGGAATGGCTTCGGAAGTCGCACAGCACGGCAAAGTATCTCCTGTCCCTGGTCAATGACGTCCTGGACATGTCAAAGCTCCAGGCCGGCAAGGTGGATATCATCAATGAACCGCTGATGGTGGATGCGCTGGTCGATGAGATCGCGGCCATGCAGACTGACAACATTCAGGGCCGCGGGGTGGAGTTTATCGTGGAAAAGGATGTGATCGAGCCCTGCATCGAAGGGGACGCTACCCGGATCAAGCAGATCCTGATGAATATCGTAGGCAACGCCGCCAAATTTACGCCGTCAGGCAAGTCCATACGGCTGTCCGTCCGCCAGGAAAAGACCGATGATACGCATGTCATGACCTTTTACTGCTGCAAGGATACAGGGATCGGAATGTCCAGAGAGTATCTCGGCAGGATCTTCGATACGTTCAGCCAGGAGCAGAACCGGAACATAAGCGGAATCACCGGAACCGGACTCGGCATGCCGATCAGCAAGCTGCTGGCAAACGCCATGGGCGGCGATATCACCGTGGAAAGTGAGCTGCATGCGGGGAGTACCTTCACCGTTTCGATCCCCTCCGTCATTGTAAAAGAGATTCCGGACTATTTGAAGGAGACCGAAAAAAATGGGACTGCGAAGGAATCCCTGCATTCACGGAAACACTCCGGACCGGGCAAGATCCTGGTAGCCGAGGATGTGGAGCTGAATGCGGAAATCCTTCTGGAGATCCTGTCCATGGAAGGATTTGAGACTGCCCATGCCCAGAACGGCCGGGAGGCGGTGGAATTATTCCGTGAATCCGAGATCGGAGAATTTGGGATCATCCTTATGGATATGCAGATGCCTGTCATGGACGGCTGTGAGGCATCCCGGGAGATCCGGAATCTGGACCGTGCAGACGCCCAGTCTGTTCAGATCTACGCCTGTACGGCCAACACCTTCCAGGAGGACCGGGACCTGGCGCTGGCAAGCGGGATGAACGACTTTCTGACCAAGCCGATCGACATAGACGTTCTGTTGAAAAAGATGGGAAAAAGCGGCGGGAAATGATATGCCGCCGCTTTTTATTACACAACTGCCTCAATTGAGGACAGAAAGTTCTTCAATTTTACAAAAATGCTCTTTCGTTTTTTTGTTATAGCTGATTCCAACAGCCAATATCCTTCCCGTATACTTTGGTCTCTCTCCCAGTTTCCCCTGAAATCGAAGCGCATATTTTTTCTTCTTAATTTGCTGGATTGCTTCTTCCGGTGTACTGTCTACCTTTAGTTCAAGAATAAACGCATCTGCGCCGCGGCGTTCCGGGTAAAAAATAAAATCCACAAATCCTTCCCCGGCCTTATCTTCTCTTTCCATACGATACTCGTCCCGTGCTGACAAATACACCAGATTCACAATCGCTGACAGTTCTATTTCACTGCTGTAAGAAAAAATCGGCGACTCCGTATCGTGCGCGTACTTTAATATATCTGTCATCGACTGCGTATCACCAGCGAGTGTGGCTTCCACCATTTTCTCGGATTCCCTTGCCAGATTGTAGACATATCCGAGAGACTCTTTGGACATCAGGAGATTTTTAAATTGTCCCATGATCTCCTTGTTTGGAATATATACTCTCCCATCTGTATACGTAAGCAAACCATAGACTACCATTGCAGAATATATCTCATCTTTCGTATTCATTTTCATGGATGATACTGCATAATTTTGGATTTCTGCCTTAATTCCCTCACCTGCGATCATAAACACAAGATCATCCCGAACAGCTTCTATATTGCTGCGGATATAATAAAAAATCTCATCATATGGTCCGGAACTTGTCCAATAGTTTGCCAACTCATCATCCGACAGCGCACATATGACAGAGCGTGGATTATAAATGCGTTTCCCTTTTGCCGTATAATATCCGTCATACCATAGCCGCAAAGCTTCCCGGGTAATGCCTGGAGTGACAGTCTCCTGTTGATAGATTTCATACAGCCTGTCAACCTCATTTTCCAAAAAGCCAAAATACTCACTGAATTTTTTCTTCGTAACCATATCATATTCGAGAAACATATTCAGCTCTGAACCGCCGGAATATTTTGCAATCGGAAGCACTCCTGTCATATAGGCGAGTTCGACATATACTTTTCCTTTCAATAAAGACTTTAAAAAAAGAAGATATTTTCTCCCGGTTTCCTCCGTTATAAATGGCATATGAAAGAGCGCGTCCCACTCATCCATCACAAAAATGAATTTGTGTCCTGTTTTTTGAAAAATGTCTGACATCACATCCCATACCGCATCCTCCGTATGAATTTCAAAATCAGGATACGCCTGCGCCAGATCGTCGTTTATCCCATTCTGTATACGGTCAATATATTGTTTATAGTCCGTACATTCCCTGGGCACTTCACTGAAATCAATAAAAATTACATTATGCTGATTCAAATGCTTATCATAGTCCGGATTTTCATTTCCTTCTTTGTCCTTCGTAATCTGCAGTCCTTCAAACAAACCACTGCTGTCTGCGGCCTTCCCGAAAAATGCCCCAACCATGTTCGCCATCACACTTTTTCCAAAACGGCGCGGTCTTGTAATGCAGAAATATCGATTCTTCTTTTCCAGAGCAGGAATCAATTCCCTGAGCAGTGCTGACTTATCGACAAAATACGTATCTGACACTGTTTCACGATAATCTTCAAAACAGTTTAAGTTGTTTAAAAACATCCCCATATCCGACCTCTCCCTTCCGGAGCTGTTCGCACCCTACCCGGGTGCTCACAGTAACTACACAACTGCCTCTATAAGAACTTTGTTCCCCAGTTTTATTTCTTTTACACCGATTTCTTTTTTCTTGTTAAAGTTAAAACTAAGCATATATCCTTTATTTAGATGGTAATATTCCAGATAATCTGACAGCTGTTCTTCCCCTCTTGTATGGTAAGCATTTCCGCGCCATACTTTGAGTTCGACCACCGTCTGCTCTCCAAGGTAATCAATAATCACATCCGTGCGTTCCATATTTCGTGTGCACGCTTCGATATAATAGTTTCCCACGCCATTGATGATTGGGCGGAGATAGAGCAGAAAATACCGTCTCCCATCCTCTTCATAAAAAGTATGTGTTTGATCTCCATACAGATCATCAAAATGAATCACAAATTTTTCCAGTATCAGACGCATATTTAAATGCCCATTTTGGATAAACTGATTCTTATTGTGCAAAGCAGTTGTATATATGCTGCAATTTTGACTTTCCGGTAATGATAAAAAATAATTATAGATACGTGTCTCAAAGATGCGGTTTGCTACCTCTATCCTATTATGATCTGTTACTTTTATGAAGCCAAACATACAGGCTATATTGATTGCTTCATCATCTGGATTATAGAAAAAATCATTTCCCTGAAATAAGATCAAATGTAAAACATCCCTGAGCTGCGGATATATATCCAACTTCTCCATCAATGAATCAAATAGTGTATTTTTCTCTGATATCAAAATATTGACGGCTTTTAAGATTCCTTCCTTTGTCCACACATCCTTTTCGTCTGTAAATAAACCGTCCTGCACAAGTCGTTCATCCATCAATTTACAAATACGCGAGACCAGATAGGGATATCCTGATGTATAGTCATAGATCACTGACGCCATTTCAACCGTATCCATTCCTGTTTTATGGTCTGCTTCATATTCCATGAGCATTCCATGAATGTTCTGAATGGAGAAACTCATATCTACAAGAAAATCTGCGGCAATGTTCCAGGGGCTGTTCACCTGATGATCTTTTTCTGAAACGAACTTTCTCTTTACATTTTTTATATCATACACTCCGGCAAGGATCGCCGACTGGAATGAAGGCTTTTCGTCCCGCTGTATATAATACCCCCGCAATTGCGCAAGAAAATCTATAAACACCTGATTATTCGCCGCACTGTCTACCTCATCAATCATGAGCACGACTCTTTTCGGCAAATATCTGCACAGATCGCTTAAATCCTCAAATAACTCCTGGAGTTCAAAATCTTCCCTTCTTGTTCTGACAGCAGAATCCAACATCTCAACAGCTTCCACAGATCCACTGTTTAAATCCACACCGCTGTATCTCAGTTCCCGCAAAAAAGACCGTCCAAATGCCAGTGAAAAAATATTCTCATTTTTAAACTTAGCTTCTCCAAATAGTTGAAAATCCAGGCTCACTACCACGTAATCCTTTTCCAAAAGTTTTCGCAGAGCTCTTAACGTGGTTGTCTTGCCATACTGCCTTGCCCGGTTAATCGTAAAATACTGTCCTGCGTCAACCATGGATTTGATTTTCTCCAGCTTATCTGTGATATCTACCATATAATGCAATTCCTGTATACAGGCTGCATTCACATTAAAAATCTTTCCCATATCCGCCTTGTCCTTCCCGGAGTATTATTTTCAGTCATATGATGACAGTGCCAAAAAATCCTGTATTTCGTTATATTGATATTTTAGCATTGCGGATATGATTCGTAAATAGAGGATTCCGCAAATCTGATTCTATTTCACCTTATATTTTCCAAATGCCTTCTCCTCGTCCAGATGTACTTCCCGAAAAAACAGGATCAGCACCGTAATCATTGAGAAGACTGCAATACCAACTGATGAAAACAGATACGCCAGTACACCGCCCGCGCCTGATACGACTGCCCACAGCGCAAGCGTATTCCGCATATCTCTGCTCATCCGCTCCCTGTCGTACTGCTCTCTCTGCTCCTTCGGCATCGTATTGAACCCGCTGATCAAAATCGCAGCCTTCCCTTTCAGTACCGCAAATACGGCCGCCATGATCCAGAAGATGACACTCACTGCTATGCAGGAATATATGATGGCCTCCAAAATATTCACCTCATCTCTCTACTCTTCTAAAATCCTTCGTTTTTTCCGCGCTTCACAGAGACAGATCCACCTTCCCCACTATTTGATAAAGAATCCTGCCACCTTCATATCTTCATCAAATGAAATCGTAAACTGTGCCTTACGTTTCTCATATTTTGCCTTGATCACCGCCACTGCAAATTCCTGCTCCGTATCCGGGTCTTTACTCCCGGTAACTGCTTCTTTGTCAAAGCCTTCAAACTCGCCAAGCTCTTCCACGATGGGCACGATCTCGTCTTTCAGCATTTCCGCGTCAACCGCGCCCTTCATCACCGCATTCCACTGTTCGTCCACAAGCGCCTCAACCTCTCCGCTGTTCAGAGTCTCGATGACACTCTCTGCCGCAGCCTTCACCTCCGCCTCGTCAAAATGGTCCGAAAGACGCTGGCTCCCAGCGCATCCGAAAAGCAGACCTGTCAGGACACACACACCTGCCATCATTTTGATTCGTTTCTTTTTCATAGATCATCCTCTCCTTTCATTGCCTGGTTTTTTATACCGGAATGGTAATACTAACAACAAATTCCTCTTCCAGAGCCTCCGTCATCATCCCTCCCCCGTATTTTTCCAAAGTATGCCGTACATTTTCCAGGCCGATCCCCATATGGCTTTTCCGCCTCTTTTTGTATCTGCCCAGTACCTTTGCAGATCCGCCGCACACCATCGAATTCCGGATCTTCACCACTGTAAAATCATGAAATGTATCCGCCTGCACCCGGATCATCGGTTTCCCCGCCGCCTGCTCCGCCGCTTCCAGAGCATTATCCAGCAGATTTGCAAATATGGTCGTCATATCCATATCCCGGATATGCTCCAGGCGGATCTCACCGATCCGGATCTCCAGCCCGATCCCAGCCTTCTGCGCCTCTTCCGCCTTGTCATTCAATATGATATTGAGCATCCGGTTTTCCGTATAGTTTACAATTCCAAGGGTGTCCAACATCCGGTGCATATCCTTTACATACTCTCTTCCCTTGGCCGAATCCTGCTCCTGCAGGGCTTCGATCGCCTGGAGATGGTTTCTCATATCATGGACCAGCTTTCGGGAGGATTGGTACCTCTGCTCCACCTTCTCATAATATTGATACTGCATCTCACTCTGCTTTTTCCGGATCTCCAGTTCTGCCCTCAGCTTCTTATTTTTTGACTGATAAGAAAATAGATACCAGATGTACAAATTCATGATGACCAGCGCCAGGATATTCAGTATAATCAGAAATGCTCCATACATCTGCACAAATACATCCCCGGTATAGATCAGCGAAAAGATGATAAACACACTGACCGCCGGAGCCAGAAACAGTCCTGCGAACTGTATTCCTTTCACATTTTCGTATTTCTTCCGGTTCAGCCCCACCACCCAGGCTCCGGTCAGAAGGATTTCTGTCAATTGTCTGATGATCAATGCAGTATTTGTCAGTGCATAATCAAAGATCATGCTCCCCCACCGGGAACTCATGTAAGCAAACACCATATAGATGACAAAAATCCGAACGGTCACCATGGTCACGGGAAACAGGAAGTAATAGAACCGGTACATCCGTCCCCGGTCGTATAGCCACCGTCCTGCCAGCATTGTCATGGAAACCATATACACCAGCAGGATCAGATGGACGGATCTGCTGTCCTGAAATCCGAAGGTGATCCCCGCAAGTCCCATCCAATACAGGATGGCAGCGCCCCATCTATATTTCTTTTTTTCACTCTGGTCCTGCTCTGTACGGCTCATGAAAAACCAGGTACACAGGGTGAGCACAAACGTCTCCATGCACATAAGGATCTCATTCCATATGCCGTATTCTATCCAGCTCATTTTCTCCCCCATTCAGCTCCTAACCTGTCCGCCTGGTATTTTCCCAGCAGACCTCGAAATTCCGCGGAGCGTTTCTGGGACAGCGGAATCAGATCCCCGTTCATCATCACAATATCATATCCCCGGATTGCCTTCACATGATACAGGTTTACAATGAAACTCTTGTGGGGAGATTCAAAGCCGTAGGGCGCCAGCCTTTCCGAAAACTCCGAGATCTTTCCCCGGATCATCCGTTCCCCATGCTTCATCACCAGGCGGAGCTTCCTGCTCTGGTATTCCAGATAATAGATATCTGGGACCGCGATCTCCTCTAACCCCTGAGTTGTCTCCAACCGCAGTATAACCGCGCTCTCTTCCTCATGGCTGTACAAAACCGCTTCCCGAAGCTGCCGGATGATCGTCTCCTTTTTCACTGGCTTGACAAGAAAGGAAAAGGGATGGACCGCAAAGGAACGCTGCATATAATCCTGATACCCTGTAACATAGATGATCTTTGCCTTCCGGTCACTGCGGCGGATCTGCCTGGCAGCATCCATCCCATTGACCACAGGCATATCGATATCCAGAAAGAAAATGTCATATTCCTTTTCGTCCCGGAGAAGCTCCACCCCATTTGAAAATTCCTCTACAGTGCAGGCAATCCCGGCCTCCTCGATGGCAGAACACAGGAACCTGCGCATCTGAATGTCATCATCACATACCGCGATCCGATACATGTCATTCCCTCCCCGCCGACGTGGATTTCCGGATCTGGATCTTCGGATTTCTCCAGTTCAGTTCATGGAACAGCTGCTCTTTATCGTGTACAGCGATGATCCATTCCTGTCTTTTTGCCTTGATCACGATCCGGTCCAATGACAGCGCGCCTGCAGCGATCGGATTGTGCGTCCTGTATACCTCTGTAATGTCTTCGATCTTCATATAGTCTTTGCAGAATCCTAATACAAAGATCAGCTTTTCCCCGTCGATCTGTACATAATTCCTGATCACCATGGGGATAAAGATGATATTCGTAAGAAAGAAAGCGAAAAACAGGCCAAGCATTTCCCCGCCTTTTATTTCTTCATGAATCCCCTCATAGACCATCGCAATATTGACACCAATCAAAAGCAGCCAGAACCAGATTCCGATTTTTCCTTTCAAGATCATATGACCAGTCCCCCCTTATTTCAAATCCTTTTTATCTTATATTTTTTACTCACTGCTCTCAATATATCCATTATAACCTTTTTTAGAAGAAGAACAACCGAAGAATCCTGTTGTATTGTTTTCAAGACATAAAATACATATTCGTTTCTGTCCGGAAGCAAGGTACAAAGCACTGTGAATGGCAACGACGATGGTATACAAAAAAGCCTGCCACTGGCAGCCTTTCTGCATATGTTGTATTTAGAAAAACCGTCCCCATATACATCAGGAACGGTTTTCTGCAACACATGATTTGTTTTTATACAATCCCTAACGGAAGCTCTTGATCCAGTTGATCAGGGAGTCATGATACACATTGTCCATAACGTCCTTGCGCATTTGATCGGTGATCGGGCCATTCTTTCCCATGATCGCAAGAATCGCTTCCTGCAGCCCCGCGATCTTCCCTTTTTCAAATGCTTCCGTATACGCGGTATCTGCTCCGGGCACATTTCCATTTCCGCCCGCAGCTGCCGGCTTTTTCTGCTCAGAAGCCTGATCTGCAGTTTTCTGTACCTGCGTATTCTCGGCTCCTTCTTTCTTGTCTGATTCGTTCACCTGTGCGGCCTTTTCCTCACGCTTCTTTTCTGATGCAGCTTTCTCCGAAGCCGATTTCTGCTGCTGCGCGTCCTGTTCTGATGCTATTTCCGGAACTGCTTTTGTCCCTGCATCCTTTTCCGGTGCTTCTTCCGCAGCGGCCTTCTTTTCAGCCTGCTTCGTCTCCGCTGCGGCATCCTTCACATCCAGCCCGGTAAATCCCGCGTCAATTGCGGCATCCGCCCCGTCTCCTGTGACAGGAAGCCAGATCTCACCGGAATTGGCCTTTACATTCACCGTGATCCTTCCGCCGTTCACAGACACCTTTTCTCCGGACAATGCCCCGATATATTCCGCTGCATTTCCTGCGGAAACCGTCATCGTGTAATCGCTGTCGTCATTATTGACCGTAACGACAACGGATTGTCCGTTATGATTTCTGGAAAATGCATACTGCCGGTTGGTCAGCAGCAGTTCATTGTACTCTCCGTAAGAAAGCGCCGGAGTATTCTGTCTTGTCTTCCCAAGCGCGGCGATCAGCCGGGTAAAGGAATTGTTCTTCGCGGCGTCCGCATAGTCAGCCAGCTTCAGCGCCGGGCGCAGGGAATCATCCGAAAACCGTTCTTTTTTTCCCTCGATTCCAAATTCGGAACCATAATAAACAGACGGAACTCCCGGCAGCGTATACAGCAGAATATGGACCGGTGTAAAATGTGCCTTATTGTTCAGTCTTGTGTAAATTCTCTCCACATCGTGATTATCCACAAAATTGTAGAGCTTCAATCCGTCCGGGCGGTTGCCTCCCATGCCGTAAAGCCGTTTTACCGTATGGGCGATCTCAAAATAGTTGTGCTCGTTATGTCCGGAATACAG
>CATLCV010000217.1 GCA_949893755.1 uncultured Lachnospiraceae bacterium
GAAAGGCGGATTTTATTATTTCCACGGTTCCGCTGGAAGGCTGCGGCCTGGATCATGTGATTGTCTCTCCGCTGTTAAACGACGAAGATTATATCCGGGTGGGCAATAAGATCGACAGCCTGCGGGACAGCCGGAATCTCCCTGTCCGCGGAGAGGAGCATGAGATCACGGCTAAGGGCCTTCTGGAAAAGCTGGATCCGGTCATCCGGGAATCGGTTCCCGATGCCGCTCCGGAGCTGATCCGGAAAATCCGGAAGATCGTGGGAGAATATTTTAATCAGACCATGGACACGGAATCGGAAGCCGAGCCGCCGTATCTCCATGAACTGCTGCCGCATACCCGAATCATGCTCGACGCGGAATGCAGAGACTGGAAGGAGGCAGTGCGCAGATCCGGAGAAATCCTGCTGGATATGGGATACATTGAGGCGCGCTACATTGATGCCATGATCGACAACATTGAAGAAAACGGTCCCTACATCGTCCTGTCTCCCGGATTCGCGGTTCCCCACGAAGGGGTGGAACAGGGCAGCATCCGAGTCGGCATGAGCCTGATCCGTCTGAAAGATCCGGTGCCCTTCGGCGTGGAAGAGCTGGATCCGGTAGAGTTTGTCTGTTGCCTGAGCGCGGTAGACCACAAGACCCATCTGCGGGCATTTTTTAATCTGGTCAATCTGCTCAGAGACGAGAACTTTAAGCAGAGTCTCCACCAATGCAGGACGCCGGAAGAGGCGGCGGGGATCATCGAAAAATTTGAGTATGAGACCTCGGAATAGAATAATCCATTTCAAAAATCTTGCAAACAATTATTCTTTTCCAATCCTTCCAATGATGTTATGATGATAACCAGAGAAGGAAAAACGGCTAAAAGGCGGCAGGCATCATCTGATCACCGTTTGCTCTGCCCCGCCGTTTCCACAAACATACATATTAGGAGGATCTATCATGAAGACATTTAGCTATGAGATTAAAGACGCAATCGGAATCCACGCAAGACCGGCAGGACTTCTGGCAAAGGAAGCAAAGAAGTATGAGAGCAAGATCGTGATCAAAAAAGAAGGGAAATCCGCAGAGGCGACCAAGCTGATGGCGATCATGGGAATGGGCGTAAAATGCGGCAACGTTGTAGACGTAGAGATTGAGGGCGCGGACGAAGAAAAGGCATACGAAGACATCAAGGCATTCTTCGAGGCAAACCTGTAAAAACGATTACAGATGTACGGTTGGATCATCCAGGGATGTTCCAGCCGGCTCATTTCATAGGAGTATATTGTTATGTTAAAATTTTCAGGAAAATCCGTATACAAGGGAATCGTCCTTGGTCCGGCGGCCGTATTGAAGAACAATGATTTCCAGGTGAAGCGGGAAAGGTCCGAGGACCCGGAGGCAGAGATCGCCAGAGTAGAGGCGGCGGCGGAAAAAGCACAGGAGCAGCTCCAGAAGCTGTACGATAAAGCCGTGATCGAGGTGGGCGAAGCAAGCGCCGCCATCTTCGAGGTCCATCAGATGATGCTGGAGGACGACGATTACCGGGATGCGATCAGCAGCATGATCCGCACGGAGCAGATCAACGCGGAATATGCCGTAGCAGTGACCGGAGACAACTTCTCCGAGATGTTCGCCAACATGGATGATGATTACATGAAGGCCAGGGCTGCGGATATCAAAGACATTTCCAACCGCCTGGTACGCAACCTGTCCGGACAGGAGGATGTGGATTTCAGCTCCATGGAGCCGTCCATCATCATTGCGGACGACTTAAGTCCCAGCGAGACGGTGCAGATGGATAAGAGCAAGATCCTGGCATTTGTTACGGTCCATGGCTCCACCAATTCCCATACGGCAATCCTTGCGCGTATGATGAACATACCGGCACTGATCGGTGTGCCGATGAACCTGGATGAGATCCATACCGGCCAGACCGCTATCGTGGACGGTTTCAAAGCGGAGGTGGTATTCGACCCGACAGAAGAGCTGTGCCGGGAGACACAAAGCCGGATGCAAGAGGAGCAGGAGAAGGCAGAGCTTTTACAGACTTTGAAAGGAAAGGAAAATGTGACCCTTTCCGGTAAAAAGATCAATATCTATGCAAATATCGGAAGCGTCGGCGACGTGGGATATGTATTGGAAAATGACGCGGGAGGCATCGGCCTCTTCCGAAGCGAGTTCCTGTATCTGGGGCGGAATGATTTTCCGACGGAGGAGGAGCAGTTCCAGGCATACCGGCAGGTGGTACAGACCATGGCAGGCAAGAAGGTCATCATCCGGACGCTGGATATCGGCGCGGATAAGCAGGCGGATTATCTGAACCTGGGAAATGAAGACAATCCGGCCCTGGGCTACCGGGCAATCCGCATCTGCTTAAAGCAGCCGGACATTTTCAAGACACAGCTCCGCGCCCTGTTGCGGGCGGCAGCATACGGCAACCTTTCCATCATGTATCCGATGATCATTTCCACAGAGGAAGTGCAGCAGATCTACAGCATCGTGGATGAAGTGGAATGCGAGCTCAACGACGCGGGAATCCCCTACAAGATACCGGAGCAGGGGATCATGATCGAGACACCGGCCTCTGTCATGATCAGCGACGAGCTGGCGGAGATGGTAGATTTCTTCAGTATCGGAACCAACGATCTGACCCAGTATACGCTGGCCATTGACCGTCAGAATGAAAAGCTGGATGATTTTTACAATCCTCACCACAAGGCGATCCTTCGGATGATCCAGATGGTTGTGGACAATGCCCATAAGCATGGAAAATGGGCAGGCATCTGCGGCGAGCTGGGAGCGGATCTGGAGCTGACTCAGGAATTTGTACGGATGGGGCTGGATGAGCTTTCCGTTGCGCCCTCCATGGTCCTCAAGGTCAGAAAAAATGTCAGAGAAATGGAATAGTGAACTGTAATAATATTTGTTCTTGCTTTTTTTAGCCGTATTGAGTATAGTATACCCGAAAGGCTGAGGGATATTATGGAAAAAGTAAGGGCATATATAGAAAAACAGCATATGATCTCGGCAGAAGATCATATTATAGCAGGTATATCGGGAGGAGCAGACTCGGTATGCCTGTTTTTCGTGCTTCTGGATCTCCGGGACCGGATGGGGATCCCCTTTACGGCAGTCCACGTCAATCATGGCCTGCGGGGGGAAGCAGCGGACCGGGATGAGGAGTTTGTGCGGGAGCTGTGCGGACAATATGGCATTCCTCTGGAAGTTTTTCGGGTGGATTTGGAATCAATTTCCAAAAAAAGGAAACAATCTCTTGAGGAGTGCGGCAGAAACATCCGCCGGGAAGCCTTCGAGCAGGTCTGCGCAAAATACGGAGGAACGAAGATCGCCCTGGCCCATCACCAGAATGACAATGCGGAGACACTCCTGTGGAACCTGGCAAGAGGGACCGGACTGGCAGGAATGGGCGGGATCCGGCCTGTCAACGGGAGGTACATCCGTCCGCTGCTCTGCCTGGACCGAAATGAGATCGAGGATCTCCTGAGACAAAGGGAGCAGGGGTACTGCACGGACGATACCAACAGCGATACAGAGTATACACGCAATAAGCTGCGGCACCTGGTGATCCCTGTTCTGGAAAAGGAGGTCAATTTTCAGGCTGTCCGGCATATGAATGAAGTAATGGAACAGCTCCGGGAAGTCCGGGATTATATGGAACTGCGCACGGAGGAAGCATTTCGGGAATATGTCAAGATCCAGGCTGCGCCGGGACATTTCCTGATCACAAAGGAACTTCGGGAAAAAGAGCCGGATATCCTCTGTACGATGGTGATCCAAAAGGCTATGGAGCTGGCGGCGGGGCAGATGCGGGACATAGGCAGGATCCATATCCGCGGGGTTCTGGACCTGTTCCAGAAGCAGTCCGGCAGGAGCCTGGACCTTCCCCTTTTCATGCGGGCGGTCCGTACTTACGAAGGGGTGGAATTGTACCGGAAGCAGGAAAACAAAGCAGATGCTTTGCCGGAGTCTTCCGAAAGGGCTGAGGAAGCTTGGCGTGCCGACGGAGATGGAAGCCTGGATCCACGCAGGCTGCCAAAGGGGCAGAACCCTGGATATCCGCTGCGGATTCCGGGGGAGACCTGCCTTCCGGATATGGGGCTGACCATCCGGTGCAGGATTTTCCCGAAAACAATGTGCTTTTCTATGGAGGAAATCCCACAAAAAGAGTACACGAAATGGTTTGATTATGATATAATAGAAACAGCGCTCTGTATCAGGACGAGACAGGGCGGCGATCAGATTACCATTGATCGGGCGGGACACCGCCAGAAATTAAAATCCTGGTTCATCAATGAGAAGATACCTGCGGGAGAGAGGGACACCATTCCCTGCATCGCATCCGGCAGTCAGATCCTGTGGATCCTGGGGCACCGCATGAGCAGCGCGTACCAGGTCACGGGCCGGACAGAGCGGATCCTGCAGATTGAGGTTGTGAAAGAGGATCAAAAAGAAGTATGAGAGCAAATGAAGCTTAAGGAGTAAAAAATAGGTACTCAAAAGAGAACATGCATTACGGAGGAAAAAAGATGGCGGAGACAATTCGGGAACTGATATCAGAGCAGGACGTAGACAAGAGGATCGAAGAATTAGGCCAGGAGATCAGCAGGGATTATGCGGGCAAGAGCATTCACCTGATCTGCATATTGAAGGGCGGCGCATTTTTCATGTGCGAGCTGGCGAAGCGGATCACGCTTCCGGTGTCGATTGATTTTATGTATGTGAGCAGCTATGGAGACGCGACCTCCTCCAGCGGCAATATCAAGATCAAAAAGGATCTGGATGAATCCGTGGAAGGCAAGGATGTGCTGATCGTGGAGGATATCATTGATTCGGGGCGGACCCTGTTTTTCCTGACGAGAGAACTGGAAAAGCGGGGAGCGAAGAGCATCCGCCTTTGCACGCTGCTGGATAAGCCGGACCGCAGGGTCGTGGAAGTCAGGACCGATTATGTCGGTTTTCAGATCCCGGACGAATTTGTCGTAGGCTACGGTCTCGATTACGCGCAGAAATACCGTACACTGCCGTACATCGGTGTGGTAGAGGGAGTATAAAGTTGGGAAGGAGCAGAAACCATTGAATAACAATAACAAGTACAGGACAATGAGCGGTGCCAGTGTCGTCATGTTTATTGCCATCGTGTTTTTTGCACTTTGGTTTACAGGACAGATGCAGCAGCGCGACCAGGAGATGACGTATGCACGTTTTGAACAGGAATTGAAGGACGGCAACGTGGCGGGAGCCATTATCAATCAGAGCAGGTCTGTGCCCACCGGAACCGTGACCGTGACGCTGAACAATCCCCGGTCTTCCAGGGTCGTATACGTGTCGGACGTGAATGAAGTCCAGGAACTTCTGAAAAAGTATAATGTGAAGGATTATCAGGTTCTGAAGGTGCAGGAGGACACCATGTTCACCACGGTCGTGGTGCCGGTTCTGATCACCATGGCAGGCGTACTTTTGATCTTTATGCTGATGAACCGGCAGGGAGGCGGGGGCGCCAACGCCAAGGCAATGAACTTCGGCAAAAGCCGCGCGCGTCTGAACAGCCCGGCGGACAAGCAGGTGACATTTGCCGAGGTGGCAGGATTGAAGGAAGAAAAGGAAGAACTGGAAGAAATCGTAGATTTTCTGAAGGCTCCGAAGAAATATATCCAGGTCGGGGCCAGGATTCCGAAGGGAGTCCTTCTGGAGGGACCTCCGGGAACCGGCAAGACGCTGCTTGCCAAGGCCATCGCCGGAGAGGCCGGAGTGCCGTTTTTCAGTATTTCCGGTTCCGACTTTGTGGAAATGTTCGTGGGCGTAGGCGCGTCCCGTGTACGCGACCTGTTCCAGGATGCCAAGAAAAACGCTCCCTGCATTATCTTTATCGATGAGATCGACGCCGTGGCAAGGCGCCGCGGGAGCGGGCTCGGCGGCGGACATGACGAGAGAGAGCAGACATTGAACCAGCTCCTGGTGGAGATGGACGGATTCGGGGTCAATGAAGGGATCATCGTGATGGCGGCGACCAACCGCAAGGATATCCTGGATCCCGCGATCCTTCGGCCGGGACGTTTTGACCGGAACGTGATCGTAGGCCGTCCGGATGTGGGCGGTCGGGAAGAGATCCTGAAGGTCCATGCGAAAAACAAGCCTCTGGGCGATGATGTGGACCTCAAGCAGATCGCGCAGACCACCGCGGGATTTACCGGGGCGGACCTGGAAAACCTGCTGAATGAAGCTGCGATACTTGCAGCCAGGGACAACCGGATCTTTCTGCAGCAGAAGGATATCCGCCATGCATTTGTAAAGGTCGGGATCGGACCGGAGAAGAAGAGCCGTATCGTATCGGAGAAGGAGAGAAGGATCACAGCTTATCATGAGGCGGGACATGCGATCCTGTTTCACGTACTGCCGGACGTAGGGCCGGTCTACAGTGTGTCGATCGTACCCACCGGGGCAGCAGGAGGCTATACGATGCCCCTTCCGGAGCGGGACGACATGTTCAATACAAAAGGGCATATGCTGCAGCAGATCACCGTATCACTGGGCGGACGCGTGGCAGAGGAAGAGATCTTCGACGACATCACCACCGGGGCATCTCAGGATATCCGCCAGGCGACAGCGATCGCAAAGTCCATGATCACCAAGTTCGGCATGTCCGAGCGCCTCGGCCTGATCAACTATGACAATGACAGCGACGAGGTATTCATCGGAAGGGACTTCGGCCATACCTCCAGAGGGTACGGCGAGAAGATCGCAGGCACCATTGATGAAGAGGTGAAGAGGATCATTGATGAGTGCTATAACCGTGCAAGGGGGCTTTTGCAGGAGTATCATTCCGTATTGGACGCATGCGCGAAGCTGCTTCTTGAGAAGGAAAAGATATCACGGAAAGAATTTGAAGCGCTTTTTGACAAGTCTTCCGCAGGGAATATGAATGTCCTGGATATGGACGGGATCCATTCTGACGTATATCCTGCGGGAATCTGAAAAAAGTAACAGATCAGGCTATTTGGATGTAGTTCCTGAATTTGGGGAGGGAATGACAGACATACCGGATGTGAGTGCATAGGCAACAATTGGAGAAGGCAGGCACAGTGTTATTTAAGGGGGTACAAAATGCAATCACAGTTTTTTAAATCTTGGAAAAAAAGTATGCGATGGCCAAAGGGTGACTTCAGACAGGAAAAGCATGAAATTGGAGAGGAGCATCAGAATCAGGAAGCAGAAATAGAACGAAAAGAGGAAAAGTCAGAGGCCGTTATCAAAACAGAGGAAAATACGGAAGAGGTCTGTGAACCGATCAAACAAAAAGGAGATTTCAGGATGTGCAGAGACGCATTGTTCTGTGATGGGACTTCTTCCTATGTGATACCGCCCGAGCCTGCGGAAGGGCAGAGGATCAGGCTGCGTTTCCGCACGGCCCGGAACAATGTCAGTACGGTTCTTTTGGTGGCGGATTCCGGAATCTATCAGATGGAACGGGTACTCACACGCGGCGTATTTGATTATTATGAGATCGGCTGGAAGCTTGGCAGTGAAACTTTTTCCTACTATTTTGAGATCCACTGCGGAGATGAGGTCTGTTATTATGACCGTACCGGTGTATCGGACGAGATCAAGCCGCATTATTCGTTCCGGATCGTACCGGGATTTTCCACACCGAACTGGGCAAAAGGCGCCGTCATGTATCAGATCTTTGTGGACCGCTTTTATAATGGAAATCCGGAAAATGACGTCAGGGACCGGGAATATATCTATATCGGCGAGCCTGTCAGAAAGGTGGACGACTGGAACGAACTGCCCCACGCCATGGATGTGCGCAGATTTTACGGAGGCGACCTCCAGGGCGTGATGGAAAAGCTGGATTATCTGCAGGAGCTGGGCGTGGAGGTGATCTACTTCAACCCGCTGTTTGTATCGCCTTCCAACCATAAATATGATATCCAGGATTACGATTATATTGACCCGCATCTTGGACTCATCATTCAGGACGGGGACCAGGCGCTGCCGGACGGAGCCGAGGATAATACGAACGCGGAATTGTATAAAAAGCGTGTCGGAGACCTGGAAAATCTAAAAGCAAGCAACGAACTGTTTATCCGGCTGGTAGAAGAGATCCACCGCCGGGGCATGCGGGTGATCCTTGACGGAGTATTTAACCACTGCGGTTCCTTCAATAAATGGATGGACCGGGAGCGGATCTATGAGAATCAGGAAGGCTATGAGAAGGGCGCGTTTATCAGCAAGGACAGCCCGTACCGGAGCTTTTTCCATTTTCATAATCATGAAGATGATGCATGGCCGTACAATGCCAGCTACGACGGATGGTGGGGGAATGATACCCTGCCGAAGATGAACTATGAGGATTCCCGGAAGCTGGAAGATTATATTATGGCGATCGGCAGAAAATGGGTGTCTCCGCCTTATAACGTAGACGGATGGCGGCTGGATGTGGCGGCGGACTTAGGCCATACCAATGAGTATAACCATGCCTTCTGGAAACGGTTCCGCAAAGAGATCAAAGGGGTTCGGCCGGATGCGCTCATCCTGGCGGAGCATTACGGCGATCCTGCGGAATGGCTGCAGGGGGACGAGTGGGACAGCATCATGAACTATGATGCGTTTATGGAACCTCTGACCTGGTTTCTGACCGGGATGGAAAAGCACAGCGACGAATACAGGCCGGATTTATTAGGAAACGCAGACTATTTTGTCAACACGATGAATCATTTTATGTCCTGTATGCAGACATCGTCCCTGCAGACGGCGATGAACGAACTTTCCAATCATGACCACTCCCGTTTTCTGACACGGACCACCCAGGTGGCAGGCCGTCTGGGCGGCATGGATCACAGAGCCGCCGAGGAGGGAGTCAGCCTTGCGGTCATGTCGGAAGCGGTTGCGGTGCAGATGACCTGGATCGGAGCGCCTACGGTATATTATGGAGATGAGGCAGGTCTGTGCGGATTTACGGATCCGGACAACAGGCGGACTTATCCCTGGGGGCATGAGAACCAGGAACTGATTGCGTTCCATAGAGAGATGATCCGGATTCATAAGGAACATCCGGCGCTGCGTACGGGATCGCTGAACATATTGAATGGTTCGATCCGGGTGCCGAATGACGATGAACATAATATCCTTGTGTACGGGCGGTTCCAGGGTGAGGACCGGATTGTGGTGGCTGTGAATAACCGGTGCGAGCTTGTACAGGTTACGATTCCGGTATGGCTTGCGGAGGTTCCGGCAAAATGCAGGATGAAGAAGCTGATGTATTCTTACCAGGACGGATATTTGGTGGATTATGAGGAATATCTGGTGGAAGATGGAGAAGTGGTTGTGAATATGGGAGCGTATTCCGCATTGGTGCTTTGCGGATAAGGGGTTGTCGGGAAATGGGGTTGTCAGACAATATATAGATATCTTCTTTGAGGAAGTATGACATATATTGTAGAAAGCCCAGCATTTCCCGACAGCCCCTTATTTTGTCAATACTTCCACGCCTGTTTCCGTGACCAGGACCATAT